>NZ_SMTT01000003.1 GCF_004357905.1 Campylobacter lari
TTTATATTCATTGAAAAAGTCCTTTCAAAAATAGTTAATGTATTTGATTGATTCATTATTTGTTTGTGTGTTTTACAATACCCATTGCTAATATTTTAACAATAAGTGTAGAATATTAATATTTTATTTATAAATTTTTACTTAAGTATAATTTAAGATAAGAAGTATCTTAAATTTAAAATTACTATAAAATAGACTTTATGGTTAAAAAATAATATTTTTGCTTCCATGGCTTCATAATTATTTTTCTAAAACACATTGTTATAAAAAATATTTTTATTTAAAAGCTATGAAAGTTTCAAAATTTACCCATTTAAAAACACTTTCTACTTTAGAAAATCCTGCCTTTTTAAGCATAGTTATGTTTTCATTTTGAGTATAAGGAATGAGGACATTTTCTAAGGCTTCTCGTTTGCTTGAAATTTCTAGCTTACTATAACCTTGCTCTAGTTTATATTGCTCATAAATTTGTATCATTTTTTTAGCTATTTTTACATCTTCATAAAGAATTTTTTCACTAAGCACAAATATACCATTTTCTTTTAAGTTTTGATAGATTTTATCAACTAATTCTTGTCTTTTAGGTGGGCGGATAAACTGCAAAGTATAAGTAGCTATAAAAACATCATTTTTAAAAAACTCAAAATCATCTAAATTTTTTTGATGAAATTCCACCCTAGCTCCAAAGGCTTGACATTTGTTTTTGGCGATCTCTAACATAGCATTAGCTTCATCAACCCCGCTTAAAAGAAAATCTTTTCTTTTTTCATAAAGTGCAAGCAATAAACTAGCCGTAGAACAACCAAGATCACAAATTCTCGCATTTTGTGGTGCAAAATGATCAATAAGTTCGACTATGAGTTTTAAATTTTGCGTATAAAAAGGCACAGATCTTGACACCATATCATCAAAAACACTTGCTACGCTTTTATCAAATTCAAATTGTTTTTCCAAGGGTTTTTTAAAAATTTCATCTTTCATTTAATCTTCCTAAAATTTCTTTTGCTTTGTCAATATCTTTACTAATTTGTGCTTTTAATAAGGCTAAGTCGTTAAATTTTTCATTAGCTCTTATATAGTCAATAAAACTTAACTCAACTGAAATTGCTTTTGTATTTGTGAAATTTTCATCTAAAATATGCGTTTCTAAAGCAAAATTTTCATCAGTAGATCTTATGCCTATAAAACTTACACTATGATAGCTTTTATTTTCAATCTTTACTAAAGTCGCATATACGCCATCTTTGGGTAAAAAGAAGTCTTTTGTATGTAAATTTAAAGTTGCAAAAAGCTCTTTAGCGCCTATGCCTTGACCTTTGATGATATTTGCTTGTATATTATAAAATCTACCTAGAAAATTTTTAGCTTCTTTGACTTTTGCTTCTTTAAGTAAGGTTTTAATCATACTTGCATGAACACTTTTATTTTGAATTTTAAACTCATCTACGATGATGGTGTTTATACCACAAAGACTTTGTATGTCTTTGGCACTGCATTTTCTTTCTTTGCCAAATTTAAAATCATAACCTACAATGATCTTTTCTAGTTTGGGAAATTCTTGCTTTAAAAGCTTTAAAAAATCCTCGCCTTTATAGTCCTTGATTTTATCAAAATCACAAAAAATCAAAGGAAAATCAACCAAATTTACTCTAAAATCCTTAGGTGTTAGGGCTTCTTTTTCCTCTTTAGTGATGATAAATAAGGCACCATTTTCATCTAAATGCTTAAAAAGCTCAAAATGCCCCAAATGCATACCATCAAAACGCCCCATGGCTAAATTTGTGATCTTAGTTTTTTCTATAGGCGTAGAAAAACTCAACATTACCTTCTTTTCCTTTTAAGTGTGACTCTTGACTTGCTTGCAAGATCCAACCAAGCTTTGCACAAGCTTTTTCAAAGCTTTCTTTAGCATTTTTGATGGCTTTGGTATCTTTTACCACTCCGTTTTTATCGCGCTTAGCATTTTTACCTACTTCAAATTGAGGTTTAAAAAGCAAGATGATAAGATCTTTAGCAAGTTTATCTATATGAAAAATCAAATGTGTTAAAGATATAAAACTCACATCACAAGTGATAACATCATATAAAATTTCACTTTTAAACTCACGCAAATCAGTGTTTTCACAAATTTGGATATTTTCTAAATTTCTTAAGCTCTCATGAAGTTGGTTAGAACCTACATCTAAAGCTGTAATGTGTTTAGCATTATTTTGGTGTAAAATTTGCACAAAACCTCCGGTCGATGAACCTATATCTAAACAAATTTTATCTTTGATAGTAAATGTATACTCTTGTAAAAAATGCTTGAGCTTAAAAGCAGCTCTGCTTACAAAAAGCTCTTCTAAAAGCGTGAGTTTTAAACTCTCATCTTCTAAAGGATTTAAAGATGTGATTTTAAAAGAGGTTTTTTTAAACTCACTATTGAGTAAAATTTGCTTGTTTTCTATAAGCTCACAAGCTTTGTTGCGAGAAATGTTTAACTTTGCACTTACAAAGACATCATACCTCATCATCACCGCCTAAAAGAGCGTTAAACTCAGCTTCATTGATGCACTTAACCCCTAAGTTTTGAGCCTTTTCAAGCTTTGAGCCTGCTTCACTTCCATATAATACAAAGTCAGTTTTTTTAGACACACTTGAACTTACCTTTGCTCCAAAGTTTTCAATTAGTTCTTTAAAATGATCGCGTGATTTGCTTAAAGTGCCTGTGATAACAAAGGTTTTATTAGAAATATTATCATTTATAATAAGCTCTTTTTTCTCATCTTCTAAATGTAAAATTTCATAAAAATGCTTAATGCGATTTGCATTGACATGGGTAAATTCTTCTAAGCTTTTAGCCATTTGCTCGCCAAAGCCTTCTAAATTTGCATAAGCTTCATAGCTTTGCATAAACCATTCAAAGCCAAAAGATTGAGCTAATTTTTTAGCTGCTACTTCACCAATATGCTCTATACCCAAAGCAGTGATAAACCTTGATAAGGGGCATTTTTTTGCATTCTCAATAGCACTTAGAAGATTGTTGATTTTTTTCTCTTTAAAGCCTTCTAAGCCTTCAAAATCGCTGTATTTTAAGAAAAATATACTTTCTATGTTAGTGATTTTTCCTTCTTTAAACAAAAGCTCGACGATATTTTCTCCAAGGCCGTCTATATTCAAACACTTTTTAGATACAAAATGTATGATAGAATTTACAAGTCTTGCTTTACAATCTAAGTTTTGACATTTTAAAAAAGCACCCTCATCTAAAAGTTCACTTAAACACTCAGGACAAAGAGTTGGTTTAGTGATCTTACTTTCTAAACCATCACGCCTTTGAGTAAAAACTTTAGTGATTTTAGGTATAACATCTCCACTTCTTATCACACTTACGCTATCGCCTATCATCACTCCAAGTCTAGCTATCTCATCAAAATTATGTAAGGTTGCAGACTTTACGATAACCCCATCTAAATTTACAGGCTCTAAAACCGCCACAGGGGTAATCACCCCACTTCTTCCAACTTGTAAATTAACCCCAAGTAATGTTGTAGTTTTTTCCAAAGCAGGAAATTTAAACGCAGCTATAAATTTTGGAAATTTCACGGTATAACCCAAAAGCTTACAATGAGCTAAATCATCTACCCTTACAACCATACCATCCATCATCATAGGCTTTTGATCTCTTTTTTCTAAAAGCTCGTGATATTTTTCTAAAACCTCATCTAAAGTCTTAACACAAAAAACAAAATCATCTTTTAAAAAACCAAGACTTCTTACAAACTCCATTACTTCAGAGTGCTTGCTAAATTCTAAAGAATTCTCCCCCACTCCCCAAGGATAAAATTTTAAATTTCTTTCTTTTGTAATGCTTGTATCAAGCTGTCTTAAAGAGCCACTTGCTGCGTTGCGTGGGTTTGCAAATAAGCTCAAGCCATCTTTAGCTCTTTTTTCATTGATTTTTTCAAAATCTTCTTTTAAAATTACCACTTCGCCACGAATTTCTATCTTGTCTTTATAAGGAATTTTTTGAGGTATGTTTGATATTTCTTTTACATTTAAAGTAATATCCTCACCCACTTCTCCATCACCCCTTGTAGCACCGCTGATTAAAATACCATTTTCATAAGTAAGATTTAAACTCGCTCCATCAAATTTAGGTTCTATGAAAAAATCAAATTCACATTTAGCTCTTTTTGCCCAAGCTCTAAGCTCAGCTTCATCAAAAACATCTTCCATAGACCACATTTTTGCACTATGTGCAAGTTTATGAAACTCACTTTGTATAATAGGAGCGATATTTTGCGTAGGAGAATCTTTAGAAATCTTTTCTTGATGAAGCGTTTCAAATGCTTTTAACTCTCTTATAAGTTTATCATATTCTTCATCGCTTGCTAAAGGCTCATCATCTTCATAATAAGCCCTCATCCATTCTTTTGCTAATTTTACCTTTTCTAAATACTCTTGATAAGTCATCACTACTCCAAAGAAAGTTCATCCATAGCTTTTGCAAGTTCAAACATTTGCTTATGCTCATACACATCATGTGCTCTTATAATGCTTGCACCATTTTTAAAAGCCTCTAAATGTAAATAAAGCGTACCAGCTAATCTTTGTTCAACACTTGAGTTAAAATAAGCATTTATCACACTTTTCCTACTAGCTCCAATCAAAAGTTCTTTTTCAAAGCGTAAAAAATGCTCTAAGTGTTTGATTAACATCATATTATGCCAAGGACTTTTACCAAAACCAATGCCAACATCTAAAATCACATCTTCTAAACCAAGCTCACTTAGCCTTTCTAGCTTTTGTGTAAAAAAATCATCAAGCTCAGCGAGTACATCTTCATAAAAAGGGTTATCTTGCATATTTTGTGGGGTATTTTGTATATGCATGAGTGTATAAGTGGCTTTGTATTTTAAAGCTAGTTTGGCTAAATTTTCATTTTTAAAACCGGTGATATCATTAATAAGCTTAAAGCCTTTATTTAAAGCATATTCTAAACAATACTCATCAAAACTATCTAAACTAAAAATACATTTTTCATAAAGTTTTTCTTTATAGATTAAATCTAGGGTATTTTTTAAGCGTTTAAACTCTTCTTCTTTCCCACAATACATACTTCCAGGTCTTGAAGAAACCCCGCCTATATCTATATAATCAGCCCCTTGAGAAATCATGAGTTCGATTTTTTCTAAAACTTCATTTTCTTTAACCCTACTTTGAGCATTAAAACTATCTTCATTAATATTAATCACACCCATAATTTTTGCATATTTTGGTTTAGCGAAATTAGACTTTAAAAATAGTGCTAAATTTTTAAGCTTAAAATCTTGTAGTTTTTCTTTTTCTATAAGCTTTTTAGCTTGATCTTGTGTTACCATAAGTAAGGCATTAGTATGTTCTTTACCTAGTATAACTTCTTTGTGTGTTACAAGTTCAGCTCCAACCCTTAGTGCGTCTTGTTTAAGTATATTTGCAGCAGGTGCTCTTAGTTCTTTGATAAGAAAAAAATGAATTTGAGTTTTTTCACTCATAATTTTCTCACCTGCTTTATGTGGCTTTATATATTTAGAAATTTGCTCAAAGTCTGTGTTAGGATTGATTTTAATGATTTTCATTTTTTCTCTCATGTAAAATTAAAGCTATGGTGCTTAGTAAAATAGTTGGCTTTGCATTTAATTTAGCAAGCTCATAAGCTTTATAAAAAAATTCAATTTCTTCATCGTTTAATTTTATATCTTGTTTAAAACACTCATAGCTTAAAGCACTAATTAAATCTAAACATTCATGCTTGTCTATATTTTCATATTGTTTTAATAATGAAGCAATTTGAGCTAGATCCATTTTTTTAGGATCTAAATTTAAAGACATCTTTTCTTTTTGAATTTTATGCTTTTCTATGATAAATCTTGAAAGTATAGTAGGTAAAAAAACATTTTTTGAAGGAGCTACGATAATAAAATATACATTTTTTGGTGGCTCTTCAAAAAGCTTTAATAAAAAATTTTGTGCTTCTTCACGAAAAGACTTAGCTAGTATAACAATAATTTTAGCTTGTGCTTCAGCCATATAACTTTCTTTCATAATAGCCCTTGCCGTTGCTTGAGCGTTTTTGTCATAAGTTAAGTCATTTAATCTTAATTCTAAATCAGGGTTTTTAGGTATGAAAAATCTAAGATTTTTTGCTCCATATTCTTCTGTGAGTTTTTCTTGCATAAACTCAAAATCATTATGGATAATGATTTTATTTCTTAGATTCAAATTTCTACCTTAGAAAAAAGCACAGCCTCTAAGCTTTGCTCAAATACTTTGTATAAAGAAATAAGTTTATAGTCTAATTCCTTATCGCGCGAGGAAAGATAAAAGCTATTTTGCAATTGCTCATCAAAAAGCCAAAGCATACTTTCTGCTTTAGAATTAGCGATTTTAAATTTAAACCCTGTATTAGTTCCTATATAAAAAAAGGCATAACCATTGGGAAAAGAAATACTCAAAAGATCATTTAGCAAATCTATATCTTCTTGGGTATTGCAAGCCTTATTATAAATTCCTTTTAAAGACACAAAAGGCACTAAAGGTCTTGTGGTGTTAGCATTGATTTGGCTTAAAAAATACTCTTCAAACCAAGCTCTTTGCTCATCAGTAATCACAATAAAAGTATAACCTTGTAAAAGCAAAGCTAATTTAGAAGCTATCAAAGGCGACCATTCAAGACGCCTTTCTTCTAACCAACTTGTATAAGTGCCATTTTCTCGGATTTGCTCTAGGGTAAATTTTAAAAAACTATTGCTCATTTATACATCTAGTTTATAAACTTCATGCAATACTCTTACAGCTAATTCGCCGTATTTTTCATGCACGATGACTGAAATTTTAATTTCGCTTGTAGAAATCATTTGTATGTTAATATTTTCATTTGCCAATGCTTTAAAAGCTGCTGAAGCTACTCCAGAATGTGATTTCATACCCACACCCACAACTGAAACTTTTACCACTGCACTATCTGTTTCTATATTAGCATTAGCACCTAAAACTTTTTTCATAGCATTAGTTGCTAAATCAAGCTCGTTTTCAGGCACAGTAAAGCCCAAATTTGTAGCTCCATCTACACCTACATTTTGGATAATCATATCTACATTGATATTTTCATTTGCTAAAGTCCCAAAAATTTCAGCAGCAATTCCTGGCTTATCATCAATATTTCTTAAAGTAACCCTTGCTTGGTTTTTATCTAGTGCTATACCACTAACCAAAGCTTGTTCCATATTTTCCTCCTTAGTAATGATCGTCCCTTCATTTTCATTAAAGCTACTTCTAGTAACTAATTTTACATTTAATTTTTTAGCAAGCTCTACAGAGCGATTTTGTAAAACTTTAGCTCCCAAACTTGCAAGCTCTAGCATTTCTTCATAAGAAATTTTATCTAGCTTTTTAGCCTTTGGCTCAATTCTAGGATCGGTAGTATATACCCCATCTACATCAGTATAAATTTCACACAAATCAGCATTTAAAGCTCCTGCTAATGCAACTGCACTTAAGTCACTTCCACCACGACCTAAAGTAGTAACATTACCCATTTTGTCGATACCTTGAAAGCCAGCAACTACTACAATATACCCCTCATCTAAGGCTTTATTGATATTTGTAGTATCAATGTGTTCAATTCTTGCTTTAGTATAAACATCATCTGTAATAATCCCTGCATTGCGTCCGGAAAATGCAGTAGCTTTTAAACCCATTTCATTTAATGCAATAGCAAGTAAAGATGAAGTTACACGCTCACCACTACTTAAAAGCATATCCATCTCACGACCTGAAGGATTTTTACTAAAATGATGTGCAAAATCAATAAGCTCATTGGTAACTCCACTCATTGCAGAAACTACTACAACTAATTTATCGCAAGTTTTTTTACTTTTTGCCACTCTTTTAGCAACTTCATCAATACGCTCAAGCGTTCCTACACTCGTTCCCCCATATTTTTGTACGACCAGCATTAAATATACCCCCTTTCTTTAAAATATTTTAAAACTCTAATATATATAGGCTTTTTAAAATGATTAATCATATCATACACATCTTCTAATGAAGCAAATTTATAAGCATCAAATTCAGGATTTTTAGTATTTAGATTAACAATAGCTTTGTTTTTTAATCTAACTAAAAAATATTTTTGATTTTGACCATCATAAGGATACATTTTTTGTGCAACCTTAGGTGGAAAATCATAACTAATCCATTCAGGATGTTCGGCTAAAATTTCAATCTCATCTGTACCTATTTCTTCTTTTAATTCTCTAAATAACGCACTTTTAGCATCCTCTCCCTCATCTATTCCACCTTGAGGAAACTGCCATATATTTTCCATATCATTGCGTTTAGCGAGTAAAATTTTACATTCAAAAGGATAAGCTGATGATAGCACTATTGCGGCTACATTTGGCCTATATTTTTTTTCTTTTTCCATGATTTTCTTATCCTTGACTTTTTGATAATATAATTCTAACAAAAAAATACGAATTTATAATCACATTTTAAAGAAGTTTTATGCATTTATATATACATATACCATTTTGCGAAAGTAAATGTTTTTATTGTTCTTTTACTTCACTTAAAAAAAAGGACTTTGAAAAAGATTATTTAAATGCTTTAATGCAAGATATAAAATATCAACTAGATTTTTTTATGCTGGATAAAAATTCCATAAAAACTATTTTTATAGGTGGTGGTACTCCTAGTTTAATGAGTGTTAATTTTTATGAAAAAATTTTTATTTTTTTGCAAAGTTATTTACAAAAAAATAATGAAATAAGTATAGAAGCAAATCCTAACTCAAGCAATTTTTCTTGGCTTAAAGAGATAAAAAATTTAGGTTTTAACCGCATTTCTTTTGGGGTGCAAAGTTTTCATGAAAAAAAATTACAATTCCTTGGGCGTATTCATGATCAAAAAAACATTTTTACAAGTATAGAAAACGCAAAAAAAGCAGGATTTAATAATATAAATTTAGACTTAATTTATGATACAAAACTCGATGATAGTAAAATGCTTGATTATGAAATTTCTAAACTCGCTTTAATTGATATTAGCCATGTGAGTGCTTATAATTTAACTATAGAAGAAAAGACAAGATTTGCTAAAAAATTTCATTATAAAAAAAACGCTCCACGCCTTGCAAAAC
This sequence comes from Campylobacter lari, assembly GCF_004357905.1. Classification (NCBI taxonomy): domain Bacteria; kingdom Pseudomonadati; phylum Campylobacterota; class Epsilonproteobacteria; order Campylobacterales; family Campylobacteraceae; genus Campylobacter; species Campylobacter lari. Next base: position 9,164 of record NZ_SMTT01000003.1, read on the forward strand.
ATTTTATCAAAGCAATTGAAAATCTTGGTTATAAACAATATGAAATCAGTAATTTTGGACAAATTTGCAAACATAATCTTGCTTATTGGCAAGGAAAAGACTATATAGGATGTGGTTTAAGTGCAGTAGGATTTTCAAAAAATCAAAGATTTTATACTAAAAAAAGTTTAAAAGATTATATAGCAAATCCTTGTTTTAGGGAGGTTGAAAATTTAAATTCAAAAGATTTGTGTTTAGAACATATTTTTCTAGGACTTAGAAGCATTATAGGAGTGGATGAAACAAAGCTAGAACCTTTAGAAAAAGAAAAGGCAATGTTTCTTAGCAAAAAAGGGAAATTAGTATATAAAAATGGAATTTTTTATAATACTAATTATCTTTTAAGCGATGAACTAGCTTTGTATATTAGCACTTAAGCTTTGCATTCACAAGAAATTCTTTTAAATTCAGGAAGCTTTATAGAAAGTTCATTGATATTTTTTAATATATCGCTGCAAAAATTATTTAAATTTTCTTTTACTCCATAATACGCCCAAACACCCTGTCTATCTACTTCTAAAAAATTAGCTTCTTTTAAAATTTTTAAATGTCTTGAAAGCCTTGATTGACTCATATTTAAAGAGCTTTGCAAATCACACACACAAAGTTTTCCATATTTTTGTAAAAAAGCTAGGATTAAAATCCTGCTTTCATCGTTAATTGCACTTGTTATTTTTAAAAATTCTTGCATAAAATTCCTTATATAAAAAACATTAAAAGTCCAAAACTAATTGCAATAAAAACAATCATACCTGCAAATAAAAACAAAAAGCTTGTTTTAAAAATTCTTTTAAGCAAAATAAGCTCAGGTAAAGAACACCCTGCTCCTGCTATTAAAAAACTCATCATTATACCAAGCGGAATTCCACTGGTAGTTAAAGCTAGTGCTACAGGAATCATAGCAGTGCAATTCATATAAAGCAAAACCCCTATAAATGCTGCTATAAATACACCCAATACCCCATAATCTTTCATATAATTTTGAAAAAAATCTTGCGGAAAAAAGCCGTGTATAAAAGCCCCAATACCCATACCAATAATAATATATGGCAGAATTTTTTTGTATTCATTAAAGCTTTGCATAAATAATATTTTGATTTTATTTTCTTTTGTTTTAGTCTTAAATTTTAAAATTTTACTGCTAATTTTAGAATTTTTAACAAAAATAGAGCTAGGTTTTTCACAGCATAAACTTTTAGAAGTATCATTAGAACAACACTTTGAAGTTTGCTCTAAATCATTTTTTAAAAAGTCTTCATTAAAAAATCTTTGAGTGTTTATTTTTGAAACACAAAAAGCAATAAATAAAATCACGCTAAATAAAAATCCCACATAAAATAAAGAGATTTTTAAGCCAAAACTTACTACAAACATCACTACTATAATAGGATTAATTAAAGGCGAAGTTATCAAATAAGCTATGCATACTCCAAGTGGTACTTTAGCTTTTAAAAATGCATTTAAAAGTGGTATGCTTGAACATGAACAAAAGGGAGTTAAGCTACCCAAAAGAATAGCCTTTATATAACTTACAAAAGAATCTTTCTTTAAATGTTCATTGAAAAATTTAGCATAACGCTCATTAAGATAAGCAATGAGCATACTAACTAATATAAATAAAATAGAAATTTCAACAAATAAAATCAAAAAATCTTTAAAAATAAAAAATAACTTTTCCATAATCTTTCACTCCATTTCATTTTAAAATAAGCATAACAAAAATATATTAATATATCAATATATCTTTATATATTAATATTATAAAAGTAATAGTATTTTTAAGTATTTTTATGTAAAATGCAAACTATATATTTAAGCGAAAGAAGATAAAATAATGAGTTTTGGAGAAATTTTAGTTATTTTAGTTATAGCTATTTTAGTTCTTGGGCCTGAAAAACTACCTTCAACTATAGTTGAAATTGCAAAAATTTTAAAAGCCATTAAAAGTAATATTGATGAAGCAAAAGCAAGTATCAATAAAGAATTAAAAATAGCAGAGTTAAAAGATGAAGCACAAAAATACAAAGATGAATTTTCACAAACGAACGAAAATATCAGAAAAAAACTGAGTTTTGAAGAATTTGATCAACTCAAAGAAGATATTTTAAATAATACCAAAGAGTTAAAAAGTGAAATTAATGATTTAGAAAAAGATATACAAGAACTTTCGCGTGTAGAAGAAAAAACTCAAAAAGATGAAAAAAATACTCAAAAAATGGAAAGCTAAGAATGTTTGAAGAATTAAAACCGCATTTAGTAGAACTTAGAAAAAGATTATTTATAAGCGTAGCTTGTGTTGTTGTAATGTTTTTTGTATGCTTTAGTTTTAATAGTTATATCATAGATATACTAAAAGCACCCGTTGAAGCAGCCTTACCTGAAATTTCAAAACAAATGACTTTCGTTGAATTACAAGAGCCTTTATTTACTGCAATGAAAGTTTCATTTTTTACAGCTTTTTTAATTTCTTTACCGGTTATTTTTTGGCAGTTTTGGAAATTCGTAGCACCAGGACTTTATGATAATGAAAAAAGACTAGTAGTGCCTTTTGTAAGCTTTGCTAGCATTATGTTTGCGCTTGGAGCTTTGTTTTGTTATTATATAGTCATACCTTTGGCTTTTAAATTTTTAATTGATTTTGGGGTGCAAACTCAAGATTTTAAACCTTTAATCAGCATAGGCTTGTATGTGGGATTTTTTACTAAACTTGTAGTTGCCTTTGGCTTAGCGTTTGAAATGCCTGTGATAACCTTTTTCTTTGCCAAACTTGGACTTATTGATGATGCATTTTTAAAAAAACACTTTAGGGTTTCAGTTTTAGTGATTTTTGTTTTTTCAGCTATGATGACACCACCTGATATAATCTCACAATTTTTAATGGCCGTTCCTTTGTGCGGGCTTTATGGAATTTCTATTTACATAGCCAAAAAAGTTAATCCTAGTCAAAAAGAAAATGATGAAAACGATTGATAAAGATCTTTTGCTTTCTAGTTATGATTATGATTTACCTAATGAACTTATAGCAAATTTTCCTATCTTACCCAAGGAGAATGCTAAACTTTTAGTTTATGAAAGATGTAAAGATCAAATTTTACATTTACATTTTAAGGACTTAGCTAAAATTTTACCACCTTGTGAAATTATCTTTAATGACACTAAAGTAATAAAAGCAAGAATTTATGGATTTAAAGAAAGTGGTAGCAAAATAGAACTTTTCATTAATCACCCTTTAAAAAATAATGATTTTTTAGTTCAAATTCGTGGTAAGGTTAAAGAAGGACAAATTTTATATTTTGAAAATTCTTTAAAAGCTAAAATCAAAAAATTACACGATGATGGCACAAGAGAAGTAGAATTTTTTAATGATGAAAAAAAATTCAATCATCATGAAGTTTTTGAAATTTTAGAAAAAATAGGCCATATACCTTTACCACCATATATTAAAAGAGCAGATGAAGCACAAGATAACATTAACTATCAAAGCATTTTTGCCAAAAATCAAGGTGCGGTTGCTGCACCCACTGCAAGCTTGCACTTTGATGAAGCAATGATAAAAGAACTTAAAAAAAATCATAATATCCATACTATCACACTTCATGTTGGTGCGGGAACTTTTAAAGGTGTAGAATGCGAAGATATACGCGAGCATAAAATGCATTCAGAATTTTTCTATGTTGATGATGAAACTTGTGCTTTGATTAATTCTTCTAAAAAAATACTTGGTGTAGGCACCACAGTTACTCGTTGCATAGAGTATTATCATAGAAAAAAATTAAAAGAAGGTTTTTGTGATTTGTTTTTACACCCACAAAATACCCCACAAAGACTTGATTTTTTACTCACTAATTTTCACTTACCAAAATCAACTCTTATTATGCTTGTGGCCTCTTTTATAGGTAGAGAAAAAACTTTAGAACTTTACCATGAAGCTATAAAAAACAAATATCGTTTTTATTCTTATGGCGATGGAATGCTAATCATTTAGCTTTTTTCTTAATATATTTTTTATCAATATAACCCAAATCTATAAGTTTTTGATAAATTTTAGCAAGTACAGGTCCGCCTGCGCTACTACCACTTTTTCCATGTTCGATTAAAACTACTACTACATATTGAGGTTTTTCATAAGGCGCATAAGAAGTAATCCAAGCATGAGATCTTAAAAAATACTCTAAATCCTCTTCTTTAATACGCTTTTTTTCACTTTGGGAAATTCCAACTACTTGAGCTGTTCCTGTCTTGGCTGCTATAGTAATAGGAGAATTTCTTAAAAATCTTGCTGTAGTTCCACCATCAACATTGGCCACCTCATACATCGCACGCCTTAAAAGTGGAAGTTTTGATAATTCAAAAGTCGTAAAAACACTTTCATTATTGTCAAAATTTACCTTAGTAACATTATCATCAATACTATGTAAAAAATGCGGTGTGATATTTTTAGCCGTAGCAATCATAGCTGTAAATTTAGCCACTTGCATAGGAGTAGCAAGAAAATCACCTTGACCTATGCTTGTATTTAAAGTTTCACCTTGATACCAAGGTTGATTGTATTTTTCTTTTTTCCAAATTCTATTAGGAACTGTTCCTATAAATTCATTAGGTAAATCTACTCCTGTTTTTGCACCAAAACCTATTCTTTCAAAAACAGAACTAATGATGTCAATACCAACCTCCAAAGCTCCTTTATAAAAATATACATCACAGCTTTCTCTAATAGCATCTGTCATATCTACATAACCATGACCTATAGCCTTCCAACATCTAAATTTTCTACCACCAAGTTCAAAGTTAGAATCACACAAATATTTATGATTTTCATTCACTTTTCCACTATCTAAAAATGCTAAAGCTGTTCCCATTTTTATAACTGAACCTGGAGGATAAAGACCATTAATGAGTTTATTAGTAAAAGGATGGTTTAAATCATTAGAAAGTTTATCCCATTCTTCTTGACTAATACCGGTAACAAAAGGATTGAGATTATATTCAGGAAAACTACCCGCTGCTAAAATAGCTCCACTTTTTACATCCATTACTATAGCAGCGCCTGCTAAATTTTCAAAAATACTAGCCAAGTATTCTTGCAAATCAAGATCAATGCTTAAAGTGATATTACTTGAAGTAGGTTTTTTATAAGAAAGTTCTTCTATTTCTTTATTTAACGCATTTACTTTGCTAACCTTTTCACCCTTTTGACCTTGCAAAATTTCATTATAAGAACGCTCTATACCGCTACGCCCTACATAGCTAGTTAATCTTGCAATTTCATTTTCATTCATATCGTTTAAATTTGCTTTTCCAACATAACCTATAACATGGCTAGCTAAAGCATCATAAGGATAAAATCTTTGAGTAGTAGATTTAACTTGCATATTTTCACGCAAATTAAGCTTAGTAAAATGCTTAATCATAGCATCATATTCTATAAATGGAACTACTTCTATATAATCTTGATTATAATAAGAATCTGCTTTTATATAATTTCGTTTTAATTTAGTTATGTTTAAATCAGGAAAAGCATCTACTATAACTTGCAATTCCTGCTCTAAAAGATTTCTGTTTTTCTTTTTTATATACAAATATGGCTTTATAGAGATTGAAAAACCTAATTTATTTACTGCTAAGGGCCTACCTTTAACATCTAAAATTTGCCCTCTTACAGGTGCTAAAAATTGCGTTTTAATGGCATTTTGTTTAGCTATTTCTTCATAATAAACATTAGATTTAATGCTTATATAATACACTCTAGCAAGTAAAAGTATAAAAAAACAAGCTATAAATCCCATCACCAAACGCATACGCATATTAGATTTTCCCTTTAAAAATAACAAAAGAAATCAAAGCTTCAACGACAAAAAACCATAGATATTCAATACCAAATTTTAAAATTTGACTATTATCTAAATATGCCAAAAATACATCAAAAAGATAGATAAAAATATAAGCACAAAAGGTAAATATAACGAGCAAATAATGGCCTAGTTTTAATTTACTTTTAAACCAATCAACAAAAAGATGATAAAAAACAAAAAAAGCTATCCAAGAACTAAAAAGATAAAATCCATGGATAATATCAATTAATAAAAGATAAAACAAAGAAAAATACCATCTAAAATCAAGCTTATTAAGAGTTCTTTCTTTTTCTTTTAAAAGCACTATCATATAACAAAAAAACACGCCAAACAAAGGAGGCATCCAATAATAAACAGAGCTTAGCACTTGATAAAAAATCAAAGATAAATAAAAAAATAAATAAGAAAAATCAAATCTATTTTTTACTAAATTTCTACTCCTCATTAAAACCTAAGCTCTCTAAAATAATTTTTTGTTCTAATTTATCAATACCACTTTTTTTCAAATTTGAAACTAAAATGGCATTTTTATTTACATTTAAAATTTTTGCTTTTTGACTTTGATTGAGCTTATCTGCTTTTGTATAAACTATTATTTTTTTTTGATCAGCTCTAATAAAAGAATCTAAATACAAATCCAAATTTGCATCAATATCTAAATTTTCATGTCTTGAATCTATTAGATGAATAAAAAGTTTGATAGAACTACGCTCTTTTAAAAACTCATCTAAATTTTTATTCCAAATAGCCTTAGTTTTTTTGCTCACTTTAGCATAACCAAAACCAGGTAAATCAATAAACATCAATTTAAATTTATCCTCATCTTTTTTACAATCAACTTCAAAAAAATTAATGAGTTGGGTTTTGCCTGGAGTTGAAGAACTTTTTGCTAAATTTTTATTCTTACAAAGAGTATTAATCAAAGAACTTTTTCCTACATTAGAGCGGCCTAAAAATGCAATTTCAGTATATATAGGCTGTGGAGCTTCATTTATTTTAGAAGCAGAAGTTAAAAATTTAGCATTTAATATCATTCTTTTACTTCAAATACAAATTTAGCAGGTTTTTTATCTTTACTAACTACTCTATAAGTCATATTTTTTCTATCTACTATAATTTTATCACCTATAAGCTCTTTTTTTGACTGCACTTCTATAATTTTTGCATTACCATTAATTTCATATGTATCTTTAGCTACATTATAAACAAACTCATCACCACTTCCATGATAAATCTTATCTTTCATCATAATTTTAAATTTAGCATCTTTAGTAGCTATATACTTAATGGGTTGTTTATTTTTCATATAAATGACTAATTTTTGCGAATTTAAAATATCTTTACCTTTTTTTACTTCCACATCACCGGTTAATATGCTCGTTTCATTTTTCTCATCCAAATAAAAATCTTTAGCATAAACTTCTATTTTTTGAGCACTAAATGCAAATAAATTTAACAAACACAAAAAAATTATTGCTCTAAAAACCATGCTTTTATTCCTTGAATTTTTAATTCTTTTTGACTCACATCATATAAAAAATTATCCCCAAAAACCTCATTTAACCCTATATATGCCTTAAATTTTTCATTGGAAAATAAAATTTTATTTTTCATATCATAAATTGCTTTTTGAGTAAAAATAGAAGTTTGATTTTGATCAAAATAACTTACATTACCTTCTAAAATGGATTTTTCATCATTTCTTACTAATAAATCCGAACTTAAATTATAATCAAGTGCTTGCACTTTAAAATCATCAAAAATATCTTTATCTTGGTATTTTACCCAACGACTTGCTTGATAGCTAGCTTTTGTAACAGATGTATTAAGCTCATAATCAAGCACATCAAAAGCTTGCATATTTGCCACATCTACCTTTTGCGGTTTTATTGCAAACAAATAAGGATCTTGAGTACTTAAAATCACCATAACAAAGGCAAATAAACTCATTAATATAGCAAAAATTTTTATCGCCAAAGTTTATCCCATTGAGCTTGCATATTATTATGTTCAATTAAAATTTCTATCATCTCACTCACTGCTCCATTACCACCTTTTCTGTTTAAAACTTTATCAGTTTTTAAAGCCTTATGCGCATCTTTTGGCTTAAAACTATAAGCAACTGCTTCAAGTAAGCTCATATCATTATAATAATCCCCAATAGCAGCACATTGAGAAAAGTCTAAATTTAATTTTTCTAAAATTTCTTTAGCGCAAGTTAATTTATCACTAATACCTTGATATACTAGATCAATTTTTAAATCTCTAGCTCTAAAATACACACACTCGCTAGTCCTGCCTGTAATAATAGCAACTTTTTTGCCAAGCTTTTGCCAAGCCTCAATTGCTGCACCATCTTTTACATTAAACTCTTTAATTTCACCATAATTTTGTGTGTAGATGATTTTACCATCTGTTAGACAACCATCTACATCTAAAAAAATAAGCTCTATCATAATTTTACTCTCTTACTATAAACGCACCGGGAAAAGAACCACCATCAACAAAATCCCTTGCTTCTTGCTCGCTTCTAAAGCCTTTTAAAAATACTCTATGTAAACCATCTTTAGCACTTGTTTGTATTGTTGAAGTATAAGAATTATAATTTTTATATCTACTTGCTATTAACTCTGCGCCACTTTTATTTCTAAATGCCCCAATTTGCACCATAAAAGCTCCACCTTGGAAAATATGGCCACTATCAGCAATCTCCCCACTGCTACCTAAATTAGAATTAGTATGCACTGAACCTGAATTTGCACTTGTTCCAAAACCAATTACTTCAAGTCTTACAGGAGCCGTTCCTGCTTGAATCATATCAATATCTCTTGCGGCCATATTAGATAAATCTATAATCCTACCTGCTACAAAAGGTCCTCTATCATTTATTCTTACGGTAGTTTGACGATGATTTTTTAAATTAGTTACCTTTACTATAGTATTCATAGGTAAAGTTTTATGAGCTGCTGTATAAGCATGTTGATCATAAGTTTCACCATTGGAAGTTTTTTTACCATGAAAGCCCGGTCCATACCAACTAGCTATACCATCAGCAGTCTCACCTACTTCTACTACGGTTGGATAATATGTTTTACCATTAATAGTATAAGGTTTCATAGTGCCTTTTAAGCCTGTATTATTATGCTTTATACTTTTAAAATCTCTTTCTGGATAATACACAGTAGGTGTGCTAATAGGCACCATACTACAAGCACTAAATAAAACCCCTACACAACTAACGACTAACGACTTTTGTATGAGAGTTTTTTGGTAATTTTTGAGTAGTTTTGATTTTTGCATTGTTATTCTCCTTAATTTTTAACACAAGTTTTTGATTAATATTAATCAAGTTTCCTTTGATTTTATTATATTCTTTAATGCTTTCAACACTAATTTTATGTTTTTTTGCAATAGTATAAAGACTATCACCCTTTTTTACTATATAAATTTTTGTATGCGGAATAGTTGTATCCACTTTAGCTAGCTTTACATTCTCTAATGCATTTTCCACAGCCACACTTTTACTTAAAGGAATATACATATAATAATCTTTTTTATCAGGCGGAGTAAAGTCATAATTAAAATGTGGATTATAACGCTTAAATTCATTATAAGACATCTTAGCTACTTTAGCAAGCTCTCTTAAAGAAACACTTGGTGGAACAGGTATTTTTTTAACTTCACTCGATAGAGCATAATTAAGCAAAGCACTATCTTGTGAAATCAAAAAATCATTATTATTAGCCAAAAATGCCATAGTAAGAATTTTTCTAATAAAAATTCTAGTTTCCAATGGTAAATATTTCTTATCAGGATCAAGCAAGATTCTTAAATCATCACTTTTTGCTTTTTTTATAGCTTGGCGTAATTTACCATCACCACAATTATAAGCTAAAATTGCTAAATACCATTTTCCAAACTGCTCTTTTAATTGCTTTAAATAAGCAATGGCTGCATAAGTTGATTTGACTAAATCTCTTCTCTCATCAACATAAGGATCTATTCTTAAACCTAAAGTTTGTGCTGTTGGCTTCATAAACTGCCAAACACCTACTGCTTTAGTTCTAGAAACACTATGAATTTTTAAACCAGATTCTACAATTGCCAAATATAAAAATTCTTGAGGAATATTTTCTTTTTCTAAAATTTTACGGATAATTGGAGTGATTTTATAAAATTCTCTCATGGTATCAACTAAAGTTTTAGAATGCATATTTAAAGAAGATTCTTTAAATTCTAAAAATAACATATCACTAAGATAGCTTGCTTCTATGTCTAAATTTCTTAGAATTTGAGCTTGCTGAGTATAATATTCAGGAGTTACCTGCAAGGCTTTAGCATTTAAACATAATAATACTAATATAAAAAATATAAAGTTTTTTTTCATTATAAACCTTGAAAAAACAAACGATTAGCATTTAAATTCGTAAGTTTTACTACTTCAACTTTAGATAATTTTAAAAGATCAGATATTTTTTGTGCTACAAAATGCGTTAAAATAGGATCATTTACTTTACCACGATGTGGTTCTGGAGTTAAATAAGGCCCATCTGTTTCCAAAACAAGTTTATCTTTTGGAATTTTAGATAAAATTTCCACTAATTTTTTTGCATTTTTAAAAGTTAAAACCCCGCCTATACCAAAATAAAATCCTTCATCTGCTAGTTGAAGTAAAAGCTCGCTTGCATTAAAGCAATGCAAAACACCGCCTTGTAATTCTTTTGAGTATGTTTTTAGAATATTAAAGCTGTCTTCATTAGCTTCACGCACATGCACAATCAATGGCTTTTTATATTCAATAGCTAGTTGTATTTGAGCTATAAAAACTTCTTTTTGTCTTGTTTTGATAGTATCATCATTAGTATTTAAACGATAATAATCAAGCCCACACTCACCCACTGCGATACATTTTTTATCATCTATAAATTCTTTTAAAACTTCTAAATCAAAATCATCTATATCATAAGGATGCACCCCACAAGAAAAATACACATTATCATAAGTATGTGCTATCTCTCTTGCTCTTGGTAGATCTTTTATATCTGCACCTGGTATAATGATTTTATCTACACCATTTTCAAATGCATGCGTTAACATCTCATCTAAATATCCAAAATAAGCTTGACTATCTAGATGACAATGAGTATCTATGATTTTTTCGCTAAAATCACAATCTAAAAACATACCTCTACCCTATTTTTTCCATTAGCCTTAGCTAAATCTAATGCCTTTTGTGCGTTATTGAGCAAATCTTGCATTTGGCTTCCTTTACTACCAAAAGCAACCCCCACAGAGATGCTATAATCAACCTCGTCTAAAGCTATTAAAACGCTTTCTTTGGAAATATTAACTCTTATATTTGAAAAAGCTTTTAAAGCCTCTTTATTGCTTATATTTTTTAAAGCAATGTAGAATTTACCATCTTCAATTCTAGTAGCTAAATCCATACCACGAATTTGATCTTTAATCTTTTCGGCTGTATGTTTTATCACTCCATCACCGCAATCATAACTTAATTCATAATTAATTGTTGCAAGATTATCAATATCAATCAAAGCCAACGCCATTTCTTCATTTTCTTGTATATCTTCTAAATAATCTAAAAATCTTTTTTCAAAAGTAGCATAATCATCAAGTCCTGTTAATAAATCTTTACCTAAACTATACTCATCTAGCAAAACACACTTTTGCATATAATCTAAACAATTATTTACTCTACAATTAAGTGATTCTTTTTGGAAAGGTCTAATCACATAATCATTCACACCTTTTCTAAAAGCTCTTGCTTCTAATGCATCATCTTTATCCCCAACCATAATCACACCAAGTTCTATTTTAGAATATTTTGAGCGAATTTCTACAAGTAAATCTTCCCCATTAATTACCGGCATAGTAGCATCGCAAATTACTAATTTTGTATCAGGATGATCACTTAAATAGCTTAGTGCCTCTTCCCCATGAGCTGCTGCTAAAACATTAAAAAGCTGATTGTTTAAGTTTTTCTTCATTTCTGCGCGTAAAGTTACATTTGCAATTGCTAAAATTATCTTAGTTTTATTATTTTTTTGAAGCATTCTAATAGAATTTAACATTTCATTAATACAATCTTCACTTTCTTTTTGAATATAATTAATAATATCTTTTTCCATAAATTTTTTACGAGTTTGTCCGTCATTACTTCCTGTAAGAACAATAGCGGGGATATTTTTTTCTAAAACTACATCAACCACTTCACCATTAGGAGCATCTGGTAAACAAAGATCTACAAAAGCCATAAAATAATCATTTTTTAATAAATCTTTTGCACTATTCATATCAAAAGCAACATCTACCTTTAATCCTAAAGTATTTTCTACTTTTTTTGCTAAAAGTTTAGTTAGCATCTTATTATCATCAATGATTAAAATTTTTTCTTCCATGGTAAAACACTCTCTTTAAATAATTTTAAAAAACTAATTATATCATATTGAAATTTACTTTTTGTTTTTAAAGCAAAGTTCTAGTAAATTCTAAAGCTTCTTGGGTAATATTTTCCCCGCTTACCATTCTAGCAAGTTCTTTTACTCTTTCTTCTTTTTCTATCTTTCTTACCCTACTTTCATTTCCTATTTTTTCTACTAGGAAGTGATTGCTTGCTTTTGATGAAAGCTGTGGTAAGTGTGAAATTGCAAAAATTTGATAAAACTTAGCAAGCTCTTTTAAAACTTCAGCTATACTCATTGCTTCTTTACCACTTAAATTTGCATCAATTTCATCTAAAAATATTATCCCACTAGCTTTATTAGTAACATTACATTCAGTTGCGATAAAAGAAAGTCTTAAACGATTTATCTCACCTGAGCTTAAATTTTTCAAACTAGCTTCATTTATATTTAAATTCACTTCATCTTTACCTAAAATACTCAAAGCACAATCTTTAAGCTCTAATTTAATCTCTTTCATATAAAGTTTTTCAAGATAAAAATTAAGTAATTTCTCAAGCTCTTTTAATCTTTTTTTGCGCAAAGTACTTAATTTTTGGCTTTTCTCATCTAAAAGTATTTTAGCATTTTGCACTTTCTCTTCTAATTCTTTTTTTTCAAAACTTAAATTTTCATAATGAGCTAATTCTGCTTTTTTCTTCTCTAAAGCTTCTAAAGCTTCTTCTATACTTCCATATTTTGAAATCAAAGAAGAAAGTTTTTCTATCCTATCAAGCACTTCTTCTATATCAAAATCAAAATCATCAAAACTTTGATTTTCCCACACCACCCTTAGTTCATTTAAACACTCTGAAAAAAATGAACTATCAACATCACTAATTTGCAAAGCTTCAATCACTGCTGATTCTAATTCAAAAATTTTGCTTGCCCTGTTCCAAGCTGCATCAATTTTGTCTTTTTTAGAAAGCCTTTTTTTTAAACTCATCAACTCATCAAATTCGCCTATTTTTGGGTTAATACTTTGGATTTTTTGTATTTCAAAGCTTGTAAATTCTTTTAATTCTTCTACCTTTTTTTCTTCTTCTTGAATTTTTTCTAATTTAATTTTATTTTCTATATATTCTTTATAAACATTTTTATATTCATTTAAAAAATCTTTAAATTTCTTATCTTCTTTTGATTGCATAAAATCAAGTAAGTTTAAAAATCTTTCATTTGAAAACTCATTATTTTCCTTAGCTGAAAGATATTTTACAAATTTCTTAGAAAGTAAGGCTAAATTCTTTTTTGAAATAAGTTGATTATTGACAAAATAACGCGAGCTTTTATCTTTTAAAAGTTTAAATACATTTAATTCTTCATTTTCAATGCCAAACTCATCTAATTCAAGCTCATCATTTAATAAAACTTCCACCATTTTAGCTTCGCTCTCACTTAAAGCAAATGCTGCTAAAATAGCCTTAAAAAGCACAGACTTTCCAGCACCACTTAAACCAGTAAAGACAGTAAGCCCCACTTCTAAGTCTAATTTTGCTTGTTTAAAACCTAAATTTTCTTTGATTAAAATACTTTCTATCATCACTTACCCCAATTTAACTTTTCTTTTAAAACTTGGAAATAATCTCTATCTTTTTTATGTATAAAACTAAGTTCTTTTTTACTAAGTCCTATAAGAATTTTATCATATTCTTTAGGATCAACCACTTCTTGCCCGTCTAAATACAACAAACAATGCTCAACTTTTAGCTCAAGCTCGAAACCATAAGGCAAAACTATAGGCCTTTGAGTTAGAGAATGAGAACAAACCGGAGTTAGAACAAAAATTTCACTCCAAGGATGTACTATAGGCCCACCTGCGCTAATATTATAAGCAGTTGAACCACTTGAACTAGCTATAATCAAACCATCTCCATAATAAGCATTAAAAAGTTTATTTTCAAAAAAAACTTCCACATTTGCCATTAAAGCATTATCACGAGAAAAAACCGCGTCATTAAAAGCAAATTTTTTAATGATTTTATTCTTTTTACAAAGCGTTATTTGAAGCATTTTAGCTTTTTCTATTTTAAAATCATTTTTAAAAAAATCTTTAAAAAAACTTTCTACTTCATTAAAAGAAAAAGCAGTTAAAAAACCTAAATTTCCTGCATTTATCCCTAAAATAGGCTTTTTTGCTTGATAAGCTTGCCTACATAAAGACAAAAGCGTGCCGTCCCCACCTAGAGAAATTAAAAAATCTAATTTCTGTAAATCTTTAAGATTATTTTTTTTCTGATCTAATAGCACAAGCTCTATATTTTTTTGCAAAAAAATTGTTTTTAAAAAAGCAATTTGCTCATTTAAATTTGTATTTAACCTGCAAAATAAGCCTACTTTTTGAATTTTTTCTATATTTATACATTTTTTCATAAAAAAATTATAACAAAACTTAGCTAAGCAAAAGAATAAAATACTATAATAACAAAATTGAACAAAATTAAGCTAAGGAAAAATTTTGAGAACTCATTATAATACAGAGCTTAACATACAAAATGTTGGCGAGGAAGTAACATTATGTGGTTGGGTAAATTCTTACCGTGATCATGGAGGTGTAATTTTTATCGATCTTAGAGATCGTAGCGGACTTATACAATTAGTATGTGATCCAGCAGATAATCAAGAAGCACATAATATAGCTTCATCAGTAAGAAATGAATATGTTTTAATAGCACAAGGAAAAATTCGCCCACGCGGTGAAGGACTTGTAAATCCAAAATTAAAAACCGGAGAAATAGAAGTTGTTATAAATAAACTTACTATTGAAAATGAAAGTGCTGTAGTACCTTTTGCTATAGGCGATGAAAGTGTAAATGAAGAATTAAGATTGAAATATAGATTTTTAGATTTAAGAAGCAAAAAACTTTATGATAATTTTGCTCTAAGATCAACTGCTTGTATAGCAACAAGAAATTCTTTAGCAAAAATGGGATTTTTAGAGGTTGAAACCCCTATTTTAACCAAAGCTACCCCAGAAGGCGCAAGGGATTATTTAGTACCATCACGCGTACATCAAGGTGAATTTTATGCCCTACCTCAAAGCCCTCAGCTTTTCAAACAACTTTTAATGTGTTCAGGATTTGATAGATATTTTCAAATTGCAAAATGTTTTAGAGATGAGGATTTAAGAGCAGATCGCCAACCTGAATTTACTCAAATAGACATAGAAATGAGTTTTTGTGAGCAAAAAGATATCATAGCCATGGCAGAAAATTTACTTAAAGATATTTTCAAAGCTTGCGGAAAAGAAATTAGCATACCTTTTAGACAAATGAGTTACAAGGAAGCTATGGAAAATTATGGCTCTGATAAGCCTGATTTAAGATTTGATATGAAATTTATTGATGTGATTGATATTTTTGCAAAATCAAATAATGAAATTTTTGCAAATATTGCAAAAGACACGAAGAAAAATCGCATTAAAGCTTTAAGAGTTCCAAAAGGCGATACGATTTTTTCTAAACGCCAAATGCAAAGATTTGAAGAATTTGTGCGTAAATTTGGAGCAGCAGGACTTGCATTTATACAAATGAAAGAAGATGGTCCTAAAGGCCCACTTTGTAAATTCTTTAGCGAAGAGGACTTAAATGCTTTAATCCAAAGATGTGAATTAGAAGTTGGTGATGTAGTATTTTTTGGCGCAGGGATTAAAAAAACTGTGCTTGATTATATGGGCAGATTTAGATTATTCCTTGCCGATGAAATGAAAATTATCGATGAGGATAAATTAGAATTCTTATGGGTTATTGATTTTCCTATGTTTGAGCAAAATGATGATGGAAGCTATTCTGCAATGCACCATCCATTTACTATGCCAAAAAATATTGATGAGCAAGACTTAGAAGAAATTAATTCTATTGCACATGATGTGGTGTTAAATGGTGTAGAATTAGGTGGTGGTAGTATAAGAATTCACAAAAGTCCTATCCAACAAAAAGTATTTAAGCTTTTAAATATTGATGAAGAAGAACAAAGAAAGAAATTTGGCTTCTTACTTGATGCATTAAGTTTTGGAGCACCACCACATGGTGGTATAGCAATAGGCCTTGATAGACTTATCATGCTTTTAACAAAATCTTCAAGTATTAGAGAAGTTATAGCATTTCCTAAAACACAAAGAGCACAATGTCTTATGACTCAAGCTCCAAGCGAAGTAAGCAATGAACAAATGAGAGAACTAGGTATAAGATTAAGGGAGAATACTAAATGAAACAATTATTTTTAATCATAGGCGCACCAGGTAGTGGTAAAACAACCGATGCAAGCATTATAGCTACAGATGATGCAAATATTACTCATTATTCTACAGGTGATTTGCTAAGAGCAGAAGTGGCTAGTGGAAGCGAACTTGGAAAGACTATTGATAGTTTTATTTCTAAAGGAAATTTGGTTCCTTTGGAAGTGGTAGTTAATACTATCATCACTGCTTTAAAAAATGCACCAACTAATACTATATTAATAGATGGTTATCCAAGAAGTGTTGAGCAAATGCTTGAGTTTGATAAGGTATTAAAAAATCAAAGTGAAGTAATTTTAAAAGGTGTGATAGAAGTTAAAGTTAGCGAAGAAGTTGCTAGAGAAAGAGTTTTAGGGCGTGCTAGAGGTGCTGATGATAACGAAGAAGTTTTTAATAATAGAATGAAAGTTTATTTAGAACCTTTAGAAGAAATAACAAATTTTTATACTAAAGAAAATATCCACCATGTAATCAATGGTGAAAGAAGTATTGAAGCTATCGTAGCCGATATGAAAAATTTAATCAATGATTTATTAAAATAAAGGATAAAAAATGGATATTAGCAAAATCAAAGTTGGAGAAGTACCAAATAAACTTAATGCAGTTATTGAAATTCCTTATGGATCAAACATTAAATACGAACTTGACAAAGAAAGCGGAGCCATCATGGTTGATCGCGTGATGTATTCAGCTATGTTTTATCCAGCAAACTATGGTTTTATACCAAATACTCTTGCAGACGATGGCGATCCTATTGATGTTTTAGTATTAAATGAATATCCTATCCAAGCAGGAGCTGTGATTCCTTGTCGTTTAATAGGGGTATTATTAATGGAAGATGAAAGCGGTATGGATGAAAAATTACTTGCTGTTCCTGTAAGTAAAATAGATCCAAGATATGATAATATTAAATGTTTAGATGATTTACCAAAAGCAAGCCTAGATAAAATCAAAAATTTCTTTGAAACATATAAAATGCTTGAGCCAAACAAATGGGTAAAAGTAAAAGAATTTGCAGGTATTGAAAAAGCAAGTGAAATTTTAAAAAATTCTATTAAAAATTATAAATAATCAAAGTCCTTTTGAGGACTTCACAAAGGATAAAAAATGAAAAGTATTATTGCTTTTAGTATAGCTTTTGTGGTGCTAATAGGCGCTAGTATTGGTTTTTATATGTGGTATTTTGAAGATGATTCAAATACTTATGTATATGATTATAAAAAAAGTAGTTCTTATCAAAGCTACACTCCGCCAAGTACTCAATACAATCAAGAAAGAAATAATATAAGTGATAATACTTATTATCCATCACAGCAAATAAATCCGGAGTCTTTAAAAGAAGAAACTCCGGTACAAAATAATCCTATCATAGATGAAAATACAAGCACTCAAGAAGTCGCACCAACAACCCAAACAAATATAGCTGAAGTTTCTAAAAATGAAACTATTACTCCTAAAGTAGCCCAAGAAGAACAAAAAGTTCTCGTTGAAAACAACAAACAAACAAGTGTAAAAAAAGAAAAAACAACAAAATATAAAAATACTATGCAAGAATACATTACAAAAGGTAAAACTAGCAGATATGAACCAAGATTAAGTAATGATTTTGTTAAAGTTTATGTATTGGATGGAAAAAGTTTAAGTGATTATAGGGTTGATATGTTAAAAGAAATGATTAATCCTGTTAAAATTAATTCTCAAGATTACAATTTAACTATTTTTATCGATATGCTTTCAAATGACAATATGAAACTAAGCATATATAATAAAGATATTGTTTTTGCTAAAAATAAGAAAAAATACAATTATGTAGATGTTAAAATTTCTGATTTGAAATTTTTATTTGAAAGAAATGGATATAGTGAATACAGCAATGAAAATCTACTTGAAAAAATCAATCAAAATCTAGCAAGAGAAGATATACTCAAAAGAGTTAAAATTCAAGGTTATGCAGACGATAGAGGTAGTACTTTTGCAAACTATATGATAGGATTAAATAGAGCAATGAATGTGGCTAAACATTTCTTTAGTTTTACTGAGGTTATAGAAATAGAATCTTTGGGAAAAGACACCTATCCTACTAAAGATAAGTCTGATTCTCAAAGACAAAATAATCGTAAAGTAGAAATTAGTTTTTATAACTAATTTCTAAATTTCAAAACTTCTTTAACAATTTTAAGCTAACATAACAATTTATTTTCATTCTCAAGGTAGCAATTATGTATGATAAATCACTAGAAAAAGAATATTATAAAATTTGCGAAGAACGCGGATATTTTGAAATCAATGGTAATGAAAAAATTCAAGAAAAAGGCAAAAACTTTTGTATTATGATGCCACCACCTAATGTAACAGGTGTTTTGCATATAGGTCATGCTCTAACTTGTACTTTACAAGATATCACAACGCGTTATAAAAGAATGGATGGTTATAAGACTCTTTATCAACCAGGGCTTGATCATGCAGGGATTGCAACACAAAATGTTGTAGAAAAACAACTTTTAGCTCAAGGCATTAAAAAAGAAGAACTCGGTAGAGAAGAATTTGTAAAAAAGGTATGGGAATGGAAAGAGCAAAGCGGTGGTACCATAGTTAAGCAAATGCGAATTTTGGGTATCACTCCTGCTTGGAGTCGTTTGCGTTTTACTATGGATGAGGGTTTGGTAAATGCAGTAAAAAAAGCTTTTGTAGATCTTTATGATAAAAAGCTTATTGTGCGTGGAAATTACATGGTAAATTGGTGCACTCATGATGGAGCATTAAGCGATATAGAAGTAGAACACAAAGAAAATAAAGGAAAATTATATTATTTAAAATATTTCTTAGAAAATTCTCAAGAATATATCGTAGTAGCCACCACAAGACCAGAAACTTATTTTGGTGATAGCGCTGTGATGGTTAATCCAAACGATGAAAGATTTAAGCATTTAATAGGCAAAAATGTCATTTTACCTTTAATAGATAGAAAAATTCCTATTATTGCTGATGAACATGTAGATATGGAATTTGGTACAGGCTTTGTGAAAGTAACCCCAGCACATGATCATAATGACTATGAAGTAGGCTTAAGACATAAACTTGAATTTATTACCATCTTTGATGAAAAAGGTATCTTAAATGAATATTGCTTGCATTTTAAAGGCTTAGAAAGATTAGAAGCAAGAGATGTTATTATAAAAGAATTACAAGAAAAAGGTTTTGTTGAAAAAATAGAAGATTACACTAATCAAGTGGGATATTGTTATCGTTGTAAAAATGTGGTTGAGCCCTATATTTCTAAACAATGGTTTGTAAAAAATGAAATTGCAAAAGAAAGCATAGAAAAAGTTAATCTTGGTGGAAGCAAATTCTACCCTGCACATTGGATTAATAGTTTTAATGCTTGGATGAGAGATTTAAAAGATTGGTGTATTTCAAGACAACTTTGGTGGGGTCATCAAATTCCTGTGTATTACTGTGAATGCTCTCATGAATGGGCAAGTGAAGAAACTCCAAGCCAATGCCCAAAATGCCAAAGCACTAATTTCAAACAAGATCCTGATGTTTTAGACACTTGGTTTTCTTCAGGTCTTTGGGCTATGAGTACTTTAGGTTGGGGTAATAAAGACTGGGGTAAAAATACACTTTGGCATGAAGATGATTTAAAAGACTTTTATCCAAATTCTTTATTAATCACTGGTTTTGATATTTTATTTTTCTGGGTTGCTAGAATGATGTTTCAAAGCACTAATGCCTTAGGTGAACTTCCTTTTAAAGATATATATTTGCATGCTTTGGTTAAAGATGAGCAAGGTAGAAAAATGAGTAAGTCTTTAGGTAATGTCATTGATCCTGTGCAAAGCGTGGATGAATATAGTGCTGATATCTTGCGTTTTACTCTTGCTCTTTTAGCTATCCAAGGTAGAGATATAAAGTTAAGTAATGACAAACTCATACAAGTTAGAAATTTTACCAACAAGCTTTATAATGCAAGTAAATTTTTACTCTTAAATGAAGAAAAATTTGAAGATTTAGATAAAAGCAAAATTCAAACTAACTTGGCAAAATACATGCTATCTCGTTTTGAAGTATGCGTAAAAGAAACAAGAGAAAATTTAGACAACTACCGTTTTAATGATGTGGCAAATACTTTGTATAGATTTTTCTGGGATGAATTTTGTGATTGGGGGATTGAGCTTAGCAAGGCTGAAAAATCAAGTATAAAAGAACTTGGAAGTATTTTTAAAGAAGCATTAAAACTTTTAAATCCTTTTATGCCATTTATTAGTGAGTATTTATACCATGAGTTAAGTAAAACCTCTATTCAAACTCATGAATCTATAATGATTTCAAAATATCCTAAATTTAATTCTAGAGATGAAAAAATAGAAAAATTATTTAATATCATTATAGAAAGTATAGTGAGTTTACGCCGTGCAAAAACCCTAGTAGAGCTTGCAAATGCAAAAATTCAAAAAGCTTGTATAAAATTAAACGATGAGAGTTTAATGGCTGAGTTAAAAAATTACACCAATTTCATCTCAACACTTGCAAAATGTGAAAACATCGAGTTTATCAATACAAATTTAGAAAAATCCATTAGAGATGTAAGCGAGAATTTAGAAGTATTTATACCAACTCAAGATCTTGATTTAAGCGGTGTTTTAAATAGACTTAATAGTCAAAAAACAAAACTTGAAAAAGAATTTAACAAGCTAGATACTATGATGAAAAATGAAAAATTTATCTCTAATGCACCGGCTGCGGTTGTTGAACAAAATAAAGCTCAACTTGAAAATATTAAAGCTCAACTTGAAAAAATCAATGATGAAATTTCTAATTTAGAAGGCTAATAAGTGATAAAAATACAAAATCTTAAAAAATATTATGGCAAAGAATTAGTTATAAATGATGTTTCTTTGGAAGTTAAAGAAGGAGAAATTTATGCTCTTGTTGGACACAGCGGGGCAGGAAAATCAACTTTGCTAAGATGTATTAATGGTTTAGAAAATTATCAAAGCGGTAGTGTGGAAGTTTTTGGTAAAGAAATAGCTACTTTAAAAGAAAAAGAGTTAAGAGTATTTAGAAAAGATATAGGGATGATTTTTCAGCATTTTGCGCTTATGAGTAGAAAAAATGTATTTGAAAATGTAGCTATGCCTTTAGAAATTCATAATTTTGACAAAAGCACAATTCAAAAAAGAGTTAATGAACTTTTAGATCTTGTGGGACTTTTAGCTAAAAGCAAAGCTTATCCAAATGAGCTAAGTGGTGGGCAAAAACAAAGAGTAGCCATAGCTAGAGCCCTTGCTTTAAATCCTAAAATTTTACTAAGTGATGAAGCTACTTCTGCGCTTGATCCAAATACTACAAATAATATTTTAGAACTTATTGCCAAAATCAATCAAGAATTTAACATCAGTGTAGTATTAGTAACCCATGAAATGGAAGCAGTAAAACAAATAGCACAAAAAGCTGTATTGCTAGAGCATGGACAAATCATAGGTCAAGGGAAAATCGAAGATTTATTCTTAAAACCAAGTGAAAAAATGCGTGAATTTCTAGGAGAAAGTGATTTTTTACCACAAAATGGAGTCAATGTGCGCTTATACTTTTGCAAAGAAAAGGCAAACCAAAGCATAATCACTCATATGGCTAGAAGTTTAAATATTGATTTTAATATAGTTTGGGGTAAGATAGAAAAACTAAACAACAATGCTTTGGGAAATTTGGTAATCAATATAGAAGCTAAAGATCAAGAAAAAGTTTTAAATTATTTACAAGAAAATGGCGTTATTTGGGAGCTTGTGTAATGAACTTAGAAACAATTTTAAGAAATTTTGAAAATATACTTTATCCAGCATTACTAGAAACTCTTTATATGAGTTTTACAGCCACTTTTTTAGCCTTTTTAATCGCACTTATCCCTGCAATTGTGCTTACTGTAACTGATAAAGGTGGCTTATGGGAAAATAAAAGCATTTACAGTGTGCTTGATTTTATCATTAATATTTTAAGATCTTTTCCATTTTTAGTACTTATTGTAGTTTTAAGTCCTTTTACAAAATATCTCATTGGTATTAGCATAGGAACAACTGCTACCATAGTACCACTTACCATAGGAATTGCACCTTATTTAGCCAAAATGATAGAAAGTGCTTTTAAAGAAATTGATCCTGCTATCATTGAAGCAGCAAGATCTTATGGAGCTAGTAAAACACAAATTATCTTTAAAGTTATGTTTAGCGAGGCTTTACCAAGTATTATTAATGGTATTACTTTAATTTTGATTATTGTTATTGGTTTTTCTGCTATGGCAGGAACTGTTGGTGGTGGTGGTTTAGGTGATGTGGCCATTCGCTATGGTTATGAGCGCTTTAGAACTGATATTATGATTCAAACTGTTGTGGTTTTAATTGTTTTAGTTCAAATCATACAATTTATAGGAAATATTCTTTATAAAATCACCAAAAGATAAACAATGAAACATAAACTTGGTATCTTACTAGCAGCGACTAAAAATTCAAGTTTTACCATAGGAACCTTGCTCATTAACATCATGGATGTTATGGGCGAAAAGGTAGATATATTTTATATTTTACATGATGGTTTTAGCTTGAATGATCAAAATATCATGCAAAAAATTGTTAAAAATAAAACAATTAAATTTATTCTTTTTACCCAAGAAGATTTTTTAACCACTCTTGATAAAAATCAAAACGATATTAATAATTTATTTTTCTTAAAAAGATGGACGCATATGGCTTTTGCAAGATTTGAAGCTTTTAAGTTTTTAGATGAATGCGAAAGTATTATCTATCTTGATTTTGATGTTTTACTTTTAAAAAGTATAGATGAACTTAGTAAATTAAGAGCTAGAAAATATCATTTTGGTGCAAGATTAGGTAAAACATTAATTCACACAGCACTGCCTTTAGAAAAAAAATATTTCAATAAGCGTGTATATCAAACAGGAATTTTAGTCTTTAACGATCTTATACCAAATCCTTCACAGTGTTATCAATTCATTTATAATTATCTTTCACAAAATACTAAAAATTGGCAAGATCAAGGAATTTTTTCCTTAATGGTTTATGAAAATCACTTTAAAGTCAAAGATTTAAAAGACAAATACACTGGAAGTACTCATTATCTTACAAATCTTACACAAAATGCTTCTATAGTTCATGCTTGTGGCACCAACAGTCGTTTTTGGAATAGTAAATTTTGCAATCAAACATGGCCTAAATGGCAAGAATATTATGAAAAATGGTTAAAATTTGGAGGAAGTAAATATATAGGCTCTTTTCACAAAGACAATAAGCAATCCATCCAACGCACAAGATATCATTTATCATACAAACTAGGTTATGCCTTTATAGAGTGTGCTAAGAATAAGAAAAAAATTCCTTTTTTACCTTTTACTCTACTAAAGATTTATTACAAACACACAAAACTAGCTAAACAATACCAAAAAGATTTGAAAACAAAACCTTACCTTAAACTTCCACCTTTATCAAGCTATGATGATTACAAAAGCGAAGGTATTAAAAATCAAAATACTTATTCTTATAAAATTGGAAAAGCCCTTATTAATGCTCAAAAAAGTTGGTATAAAGGTGGTTATATAAAATTTATAAAAGAACTTAAATGCTTTTCTAAAGAATATAAAAACAAACAAAAATAAAACTTTTCTCATCTTATTAATATTTTTACAATATAATCAAACATTTTAAAAAACTATAAAAAAGGAGTTAATATGAAATTGTTAAAATTGCTCGCTGTAAGCACAATTTTAGGTGCAAGTTTATTTGCTAATGAAGTTATCACTGTAGGTGCAACACCTGTTCCTCATGCTGAAATTTTAGAACAAACTAAAGATTTATTAAAAAAAGAAGGTTACACATTAGAAATTAAAGAATTTAATGACTATGTTTTACCAAATCTTAGTACAGATAGTAAAGAACTTGATGCGAATTTCTTCCAACACCAACCTTATTTGGATGAGTTTAATGCCAATAAAGGCACAAAATTAATTAGCGTTGCAAAAGTTCACATCGAACCAATGGCTGTTTATTCTAAAAAATATAAAAATATCCAAGATCTTCCACAAAATGCTACTATAGCTGTACCAAATGATCCGACAAATGAAAGCAGAGCTTTAGATATTATCGCTAGTACTAAACTAGTTAGTTTTAAAAATATCGCATTAAAAACTCCACTTGATATTAAAGATAATCCAAAAAATATCAAATTTAAAGAGTTAAAAGCAGCACAACTTCCAAGAGCTTTAGATGATGTTGATTTTGCAGTGATTAATTCAAACTATGCTTTATCGGCAAATTTAAATCCTGTAAAAGATTCTATTTTAATAGAAAGTAAAGAAAGTCCTTATGCAAATATCTTAGTAACTACACAAGATAATAAAGATAATCCTAAAATCAAAGCTTTAATAAAGGCTTTGCAAAGTCAAAAAGTAAAAGATTTTATCAATGAAAAATACCAAGGTGCCGTAGTTCCTGCATTTTAAAACAAACCTTGAGTTTAAAACTCAAGGTTATTTATTTTTTAATAAGTTCTGTGGTAATTTTAGCTATTTCTAATTCTTCTTCTGTTGGAACAATTAAAATTTTAATTTTAGAGTCTTTTTTATTAATCTCACCATTTCTAAGTTGTGTATTTTTATCTAAATCTATATCAAATCCCAAATGTGCTAGTCTTTGACAAACTTTTGCTCTAACAATATTATCATTTTCTCCAATACCAGCTGTAAAAATCAACGCATCGACTCTAGGTAAAATCGCAAAATATGAGCCAATATATTTACTCAAACGATAACAAAACATATCAAGAGCAAGTCTTGCTTTTTCGTTATTTTCTTCAATTTGCGCTTCAATATCTCTAAAATCATTAAACCCACAAATTCCATAAACACCACTTTTTTTATTCATTATAGTATCTAAATCAGATGGATTTAAATTTAATTCTTTTGCTAAAAATGGCAATACAGCAGGATCAATATCACCACATCTAGTTCCCATAATCAAACCTTCTAGTGGAGTAAAACCCATAGAAGTATCTACGCATTTTCCATTTTCTATAGCACAAACACTCGCACCATTTCCAAGGTGAGCGCTAATTGCATTAAATTCATTAATATTTTTACCAAGTATATGTGCAGCTTGTTTACTTACATAAGAATGTGAAGTACCGTGAAAGCCGTATTTTCTAACTTGGTGTTTTTCATAAAACTCATAAGGCAAAGCATACATATAAGCATAATCAGGCATGCTTTGATGAAAAGCTGTGTCAAAAACTGTCACATTGGGAACTTTTGGAGCTGCTTTTATCATAGTTTTAATACCTATTAAATGTGCAGGATTATGTAAAGGTGCTATATGAGAAACCCTATCAATTTCTTTTAAAATTTCATCATCTACTAAACAATGTTTAGTTAAATTTGGACCTCCATGAACTATCCTATGTCCACACCCATCAAGCTCATTTAAATCATGTAAAATTCCACTTTGAGAAAATAATTCATTTACTAATTCAATACCTTGCTCATGATCTTTAATTGCTAATTCTTTTTGGTATTTTTGACCACTTTTTAGATCTTTTAGTTCTATTTTAGAGCTTTGCTCGCCTATTTTTTCCACTAAACCAGATGCTAGGGCTTCATCTTTTTCAAAAAGCTTAAATTTAATTGAAGATGAACCTGAATTTAAAACTAATATTTTCATTTTTCTCCTTATTCTTGTGCTTGAATAGCACTTAAAATCACAGTATTAACAATATCTTCCACCAAGCAACCTCTACTTAAATCATTAATTGGCTTTTTAAGACCTTGTAAAATCGGGCCAATAGCTAAAGAATTTGCTGTTCTTTGTACTGCTTTATAGCAAATATTTGCCGCATTTAAATCAGGAAACACATATACATTTGCCTTTCCTGCTACTTTAGAATTTGGCATTTTACTTTTTGCTGTTAGCATATCATATGCTGCATCAAATTGTATAGGACCTTCTAGCTCAAGTTGAGGATATTTTTCTTTAGCTATTTTAGTAGCTTCTTTAATTGCATCCACGCTAGCTCCACTCCCACTATCTCCACTAGAATATGAAAGTAAAGCCACTTTAGGTTCAAGTCCAAAAGCTTTAGCACTATTTGCACTCACATAAGCAATTTCAGCAAGTTGTTCAGGGGTTGGATTTGGCATAACAGCACAATCAGCAAAAACCAAAACCTTATCTTCTAAAGACATAAAAAACATACCAGAAACCAAACTCACATCAGGTTTTGTTTTGATAATTTGCAAAGCAGGACGAATAGTTTCAGCAGTAGTTGTACTTGCACCACTTACCATAGCATGGGCTTTTTGAGTATGTACAAGTAAAGTCGCAAAATAAGTTTTATCTTGCACGAGTTTTTTAGCTTCTTCTTTACTCATACCTTTGCTTTTTCTAGCTTCATATAAAAGCTCTTCAAATTCTTCATTATATTGAGAATTTTTAGGATTTATAATACGCACACCATCGATATTGATATTTAAACTATTGGCTTTCGTACAAATTTCATTGCTATCACCTAGCAAAATCAAATCAACAATTTCATTTTGTATTAAAAATTCACTAGCTTTTAATACTCTTTCATCAAAACTTTCAGGTAAAACTACTATTTTTTTATCTGCTTTTGCTTTTTCAAAAAGCTCATAAGAAAATCTTGCCTGAGTTTTATAAGTATATTCTTGTAATAAATCTTGAGTAAAATCTTCATTTTCTTTTAACAAAACAAAGTCACTAAGCTTTTGGCTTAGTAAAAAATTTAACATAGTATGATTTTCATCTTGACTTTTTGCATACAATGGAGTGTTTAGCTCTTTAGCTAAGGCTATATTTAAACTTAAATCCCCCATCAAGCCAAAATCATCTACTCCAACTACTATAGTAAAATCATTTTCTTTTTTTGTTTTCTCAAAATCTTCAATAATTTTTTTAAAAAAATCATTTAAATTTTGAGTGAATTTACCTTGATACTCATTTTTTTCAAAACTACTAAAAAAATCTATTTTAAGATTTCTTTTTGTGCAAAATGAAGTAATTTTTTCTTTATTTTTTTCACAAAAAACAGGAAAGTAAAAAGCTATTTTACCTCGTACCTTTTCTAAACACTGCTGCAAAAATTTTTCATCAATGCAGTTTAATAAAAACATAGATTTCATTTTTTCCTCTTTATTTAACAAAATAATTGTTTTTTATAATATAATTATTTTAAAATTCATCATAATAATATAAGGTTATAAAGCTATGAAATTTAAAAATGTTAATTTTTACTTGTTACCTTTTGTAATGTTTGGCTGTAGTGCCACAGTTGATCCACATATTAATATGAAACCACCTACTTATGTAGAAGAACTAGCTCCTAAGCAAAATCATAATACTCAAAGCAATCCTGGATCGCTGTTTGGTAAAGGAGATAACCCTTTATTTTCTGATAAAAAAGCAATGAATGTAAATGACTTGGTAACCGTAGTCATTAGAGAAAATGCTACACAAAATTCACAAGGCTCTAAATCTACAAGCAAAAACAACAATGTAAATTTAGGCGGTGGACAAATAACTACAGGTGCTGGACTTAGCAAAGTTAGAGATTTTGTTAATGACTATACAAATATAGGCTATACCACAGCAAGTACTTCACAATATCAAGGCACAGGAAGCCAAACTAGAAGTGAAAATTTCCAAACTACAATTTCTGCTAGAGTAATTAAGGTTTTATCTAATGGAAATTATTTTATAGAAGGAAGTCGTGAGCTTTTAATCAATGGAGAAAAACAAATCATTCAACTAAGTGGGGTTATAAGACCTTATGATATTTCTCAAGATAATATGATAGATAGTAAATATATAGCTGATGCAAAGATTCTTTATAAAACCGAAGGCGATATAGACAAATCTACACGCAAGCCTTGGGGGACAAAATTTATGGAGACCATTTGGCCTTTTTAAGCTAAATGGTTTTACATAAAACTTGGCGCATCATTGGAAAATAAAATCAAATCCCCATTTTGAGTTAATCTTGATAAAGTTTGCACAAGTTGAGATTTTTCTTTTAATACATAAAAATCTAATGTGATATGTTTTTGTAAAATCACGCTATTAGTCTCTGAAGTAATAATCACAAAATCAAAACATTCATTAATAATTTTACATAATTTTATATTTTCTTCTTCATTAACTTCAACTATACCAGGAGTTACTAAAACTCTTCTTCCTTGATAGCTTTTACAAAGCTCATAGCTTTGACTCATACCTTTAAAATTTCCATTAAAGCCATCATCTATGATAAATTTAGGCTCTTTAGAAATCACTTGCAAGCGATGTTCTACTGCCTTTAAATTCGATACGCTTTTTGTAATATTTTCTATTTTAATTCCTAAATAATGTGCAAGCAAAATACACACGCTAATATTATAAGCATTAAAAGCACCTAGTAATTTTGCATGAAAATCATAAATACTATCATCTAATCTTATTTTAAAATCCAATCCTTCCAAACTTGCCCTAACATCACTTAAATACTCATCATAAAATTCATTTTCATATAAGGTGCTTGAGTGTAAAAAGTATTTTTCTAAACGCTTGGATTTTAAAGCTTGCAACTTAGCTTTGCGGATATTATCTTGAGTTTTAAAATATTCCAAATGCGCCAAACCAATCTCACCTACTATGCAAATTTGAGGATTTAAAAACTCTGTAATTTCTAAAATATCATTTTGCTCTCTTGCACCAGCTTCTACGATATAAATTTCAGTATTATTTTCCAAATTTTCATTGATATCTTTTACTATACCCATAAAAGTATTAACACTTCTTGGAGTCTTATAGCACTTAAACTCATCTTTTAAAAGTTCGTATAAAAAATTTTTTATACTTGTTTTTCCAAAACTTGCAGTTATTAGAATAATTTTTAAATTTGGATTATCGCAAATCTTTTTACTTGCTTTTTTTATAAAACTTTTCTGATTAATTTTTTCCACAAAAAAGCTTAATAAAAATGTAACTACTAAAGCTTCTAAACCTATCCAAAAAAATGGCATAAATATCAAGCTAAAAAGTAACAAAAATAAAAAATAACGCTTAATCCTAGCAGTAAAAACTAGCTTTTTATCTAAATTTTTATATAAATATCCACCATATAGTAAAGATAGAGCAAAAACTATAAAATATAAATAAAAATTTCCACTATACAAAGAAAACACAAAAGCAAAATAAGGAATTATTAAAAAATACAAATGCCATAAAGGTTTGGGAAAGTGTAAAATTATGCGTGAAAATTTATAAGAATACCATTGTAAGGCTAAAATCAGATAAAATCCAAGTAAAAAATTCAAACTTAAAAAAGCTATCATACTAATCATTTTTTAAAAATTCCTCATGTATTTTTTCATTTATAAAATCAGCATGTTTTAAAAAGAAAAAATGATCCCCATCTAATGCAAAAAATTTCCCTTTTTGTGCTAAAGAATGGATAATTGCTCCGCTTTTTAAAGGTGTAGCCTTATCTTCATTACCCCAAAAAATCAAAATAGGATTTTTAAGCTTTTGAAATTCATTTTCTAAATTTTCATTAACAACCCTTTTAAAGGTTTCATACATCACTTCATTCATGCCTTGAGCGTCTTTACTAATAAAAAATTTCCTCCAAAAATCCCCATAAGGGAGATTTTTCAAAATTTTAAACAAGGCTATTTTAAACTTCACTTTAAAACTTTTTGGTAAAACTACGCCTGCACTAGAAAGCAAAATCAAACCTTGAAAATTAGCATTTTGGCACATAATAGTCGCAACTTTTCCGCCAAAAGAATGCCCCATTAAATAATCTACTTTTTGCTCAATTGTAGTTAAAAAGTCTTCTACAACCTTTGCATAAGCATAAGAATCCATAGGTGCATCTATACTTGAATTTCCAAAACCAGGTAAATCTAAATAAATTTGCTTAAAATCGCTCAAAGGCTTTTCAAAAGCTTGTTTCATAAGCTCTTTATTAGCACCCCAACCATGCAAAACAAGAATTGTTTTTTCACATTTTGGATTGATGATTTCATAACTTAAATTATAAAAATACCCATTAGAATATACTCTAGTTTTTGCCATTTCTAGCCTTTTTTATCTTTGTAAATCTTTTCTAAAAGCATCACAGCTTCATTTAAACGCTCATATTCTTCAAAGTTCAAAAGTACAGCTTCAAATTTATTGTTTTTCACAATCACCACTCTACCATTTTCACTTTTTTTTGTTTTTTCAAGCATAGTGCTGAAATTTCTTACCACTTCAGTTGCAGTATAAATTTCATCTTTGCTAAAAGTAGCCATGATTATAGCTTACCTTTTTGTCCATTAATGCTGTGAATAAAAGCATAATCAATCTTAATTTGCTTTTCTAGTTCTATACTTTTTGCTAAATTATCAACTGTATTAGTAAAATCTTCAAATAAATAATTTGCTAAAGATCCTGGATTTGGATTGATCTCATTTAAATAAACCTCATCATCTATCACAAAAAAATCACAGCGAATCAAAGCTCCTTTAAATAAAGGATTATAAATTCTCGTAAAATTATCCCTTAATTTTTGTTTTAATTCTTCACTAATATTTGCTTCACTTACTTTAGAACTTTCTGAAAAACCTAAATATTTTTGTTCAAAATCTAAAATTTCATTTTTTCTAGGCTCTTCAATAATAGAAAATTCCATTTTTTCATCTATCATACAACCTGCTAAGTTATATTCTTTAATATTACTTACAAATTGTTCTATCACAACATCCTCATCAAATTCAAAAGCAACATCTTTGGCATACTTAAGCTCGCTTTCATCTTTAACTATGCTTATACCTATACTACTACCTAATCTTGCAGGCTTTAAAATACAAGGAAAATCCAAAGATACATTTTGCTCTTTATGCAAATTTAAAACCTTATAATCAAGTGTTTTCACCCCTACGCTTTGTGCATAAAGTTTAGTTAAAACCTTATTAAAAGATAAAACACTAGCTTCTATGCGTGGGCCTATGTATTTTATACCATAAAAATCAAACAAAGCAGCTATTTTGCCATCTTCACCATCTTTTCCATGTATGATATTTATCGCTATATCAATGTCAAGTTTTTTCTCACCTAACATAGTTTTTATAAAAAACCCACCCTGCTTTAGCACCAAGGCTTTTTCTTTTTTATAAGCACCGCTGCTAAAAGTTTTTGCATTCATTTTTTCTTCATCTATAAGAAAAAATTCCTTATTTTTATCACAAAATATAAATTTTTTTTGTGCTTTGAGTACTTTTTTTAATACCACAGCACTTACAATGCTAATTTCATGCTCATAAGAATTTGCGCCAAAAATTACACCATATATCATTATATTTTTCCTTTTATTATGCTAATTTTTTCAAAGCCTCTTTAATAAGCTCACTAGTATTTTTACTCTCACAAGTTCTTAAAACCTTTAAAATATTTTCTTGTTTAAAACCAAGTGAAAGTAAAGCTGCCAAAGCTTGTGCTTGGTCTTGATTAGAATTTTCTATATTGATTTTTGTATCACTTAACTCAGCTATAATTCTTTTTGCACTCTTTGGACCAATACCAGGAACTTTTTTAAATACACTCTCATCGCCACTTTGCAAAGCTGCATAAAAAGTATTAGTATCTAAGCTTGAGCAAAGTGCCATAGCAGTAGTTGCTCCTATACCACTAATTTTGATTAATAATTCAAACATTTTTTGCTCATTTATATCTAAAAATCCATATAATTTATGAGAGTCTTCTTTGATAATTTGTGTGATTAAAAACTCAATCTTTTGATCTTTTTCAAAATTACTTGAGCAAAAAAGCGAAACAAAAACACCATAACTTACCCCACTTGAAGTTTTCAAAACTACAAAAGTAGGTTCTTTTTTACTCACTATTCCTTCAATTGCCACTATCATTTAGTTTCTTCCTTGTAATTACTAATAGCACGAATTTCAAAAAGTTCCATCTCATTTTCTGTATTAATTTTTTGAAGCTCAAAACATTGAATTTTTTCTTCATCATGAGGATAATAGCTTAATTCTTTTCTAGGATTTAACAAAATGAATTTAATTTCATTTAAATCCATCCATTTTCCACTTTTATTAATAATCTTAGATTTTAAAAGTTTTTCTTGAATTTTCTTAAGCTTTTCCATATTTGCTTTTTCTTCTTCTTTTAAAGATTCTATTTTATTGGCAAAAATACTTAGATTTTCAATCTTTTGATTAAAATCTTTAATAGTAGCTTTATAAGCTTGCGGTATAGCTCTTTTTGCACTCATTAATTCTTTTACTTTTTGCTGTAAAATTCGTATGGAGTCTTTACTTATATTGATTGTGTGTTTAGTCTCTTCTATTTCTTTAACTAAATTTTCTTGTTCTTTTTTCAATCCATCAACATGTATTAGTATCTCTTCTCCGCTTTTTTCTTCTCCAAAAGCTTTAAGATCTTGAATTATAAATTTATTTCCACTGCCTTGAATTTTTTCAACATGGATTAAACTTTTAGCACTACATAAACAATTTCCGCCGAGTTCTTGTATGTAAATTTCATCAGCAATAATCTCTCCGCCCATAGCCTTTTTAATATTTACTTTTTTAGCCTTGATAGAGCCATTTTCCAAAGTTTCAGCAAAAATCTCCTCAGCCTCACAATATCCTCTTAAGATATTAACCTCAACCTTTTGTCCTATAATAGTGCTTTTATGATGCATATTGCCTTTAAGAATTATCTTTTTACCTCTTAAAACAGAATCTTGAGCCATATTACCAATAACTTCTAATTCCTGAGCCTCAACAGTAATTCTAGGACCTATTGCATCTTCTAGAGTGTTTGTATTTTTAATCACAATAATAACTTGCTTATCAAAACCCGCCCAAATAGAACCTGTACTTTTAAAATCAACTTTACTAAATTCTAAATAATTTTCTATCTCATAAATGGATTTTCTTTGTATAATAAAACCATCTTTTTTAGCAATATATTTTATACTCTCATCATCTTCTTTAACTTCAAATTTATCAGAACAAACAACTTTTTCTTTATTTATTTTTGGTGGAAGTGCTTTTAAAATTTTAAATCTTAAATCCTTGCCATCGCTACCCTCTTTTGGCTTGATTCTCTCAATAGCCACCTCATCTTTTCCTATAGGTGCTACATAGTTTCTATTCATCACATCATTATACTTTTTTAGATTTTCTAAATAATGATATTTTATTTCTTCATTTGTAGGCTCTTGCGGATTAATTCCTTTACATACTTCAAATTCAACTTCAAAATCAAATTTTTGCTTTTCTTTAACTTTAGTATTAAAATCAATAATTTGCTTTTTAAAATCAAAAATTCTAAACCCAAGCAAATATTTTTCTTTTATCATCGCTTTATAAATAGCTTCTAAAAGCTCTAGAGCTAATTTGTCATGAAAAGCAATAGTTTCACTAGCTCTAACGCTAGCTTTTAATAAAGTACAAAGCTCATTAGTATATAAACTAACTTCAAAAGTTGAAATGCGTGCAAATTTTTTAAAATAAATTTCTATTTTATATTCTTGTTCTATATTTAATTCATGATTTAAAAATTTCTCATCTTCTTCAAAAATTTTCAACTCTTTTTCATTAACTTTTATCCATTCTTGATTATCATAAGTATAAGAAGTACTAAAACTTAACAACCTAAAATCAAGTTCATCAACTTCACATTTATTTTCAGAAGCAAATATTAAAAGCTCTCTATAAGGGTCTTTAGTGTATAAAATTTTCTTTTCTTCCATAGCTTAAGCTTCCTTATTATATATAAAATTTTGATTTTAGCAAAAATAAAATCAAAATTTAGTTAAAATTAGCTCTATTAAAAATTTTATAATACTCAAACTAATATTTAAAGAATGAAAATTAATGAGAAAAAATATTGTTTTTAAAAATTTCATCATCAATGCCTTAGGAATTTTATTTTCTAGGATTATGGGCGTTTTAAGAGATATTGTTTTAGCTTTATATTTAGGAGCTGGAATTTATAGCGATATTTTCTTTGTGGCTTTAAAAATGCCTGCTTTTTTTAGAAGAATTTTTGCAGAAGGGGCCTTTGGACAAGCTTTTTTACCAAGTTTTTTAAAAGCAAGTAAAAAAGGTGCTTTTTGTATAAATGTTTTATTGCAATTTAGTATTATAGTGTTTTTAACCTGTATTTTAGTGAGTTTTTTTGCTGAATTTTTTACAAAGATTTTTGCTTTTGGCTTTAATAAAGAAACAATTATCTTGGCTGCGCCTTTGGTTTCTATTAATTTTTGGTATTTGTTTTTTATTTTTTTGGTAACTTTTTTAGGCTCTTTATTAAATTATAAACAAAATTTTTTCATCACTTCTTTTTCTGCTTCATTTTTTAATCTTTTTGTTGTGATTGCAGGTTTTTTTGTCAATCAAGATGAGCCTTTAGAGGCCTTGTATTATTTTTCATATGCGACTGTCTTAAGTGGTTTAGCTCAACTTATATGGCATATTTTTGCTTTAAAAAATACTAGAATTTTAAAAAGCATGTATTTAAGCATAAAACTTAAAAAAACAAAGACTAGTTTAGATAAATTTCATTCTACTTTTACCCATGGACTTTTAGGCTCTTCGGCAAATCAAATTAGTTCATTATTAGATACTACTATAGCTAGTTTTTTAATGGCTGGAAGTATTTCGTATTTGTATTATTCTAACAGAGTTTTTCAGCTTCCTTTAGCTCTTTTTGCAATCGCTCTAAGTCAAGTAAGCTTTCCAAAAATACTAAGACATTTAAAAGCAAATGAAGAACAAAAAGCCTTAGCTTTTATGCAAAAAGCTTTTGAATATTTAAGTGTGCTTTTGATTTTAGCTAGTATAGTTGGGATTATCTTAGCTAAAGAAATTGTGGAGTTTTTATTTCAAAGAGGAAATTTTAATCAAGAAGATACAAAAATCACTGCATTTTTATTACAAGCTTATCTTTTAGGACTTTTACCTTTTGGTTTGCAAAAACTTTTCTCTTTGTGGCTTTATGCTAAATTTAAACAAAAAATAGCCGCTGTAATCGCCTTTAAAACACTTTTTATATCAGCATTTTTTAGCGTAGCGATTATTTTACTTATCAAAGAAGAAACTTATAAGAGCTTAGGCATTGCATTAGCTTCATCTATTAGTGCTTTTTATTTATTATATGCTAATATTAAAGAATTTGGCTTTAAAAATCTTTGGGGTATTTTTAGGGTTAAATTTTGGCTTATTAGTATAGTATTTTTAAGTTTATTTGCTCTAGGCTTATTTGAAATTAAAGATATTTTAATACAATTTTTAATTGGAATTTATCATTTTTTTAAAGGTTTATTTTAATGGTTTTTTTTGATAGTGTTTTAAAGAAAAAATGCGAATTTATCCCAAATGAGGCAAAAAAAGCAAACATTTATCTATGCGGACCTACTGTATATGATGATGCACATTTAGGACATGCAAGAAGTAGTGTTTGTTTTGATTTTTTAAGAAGAGTTTTACTAGCAAGTGATTATGAAGTGATTTTTGCTAGAAATTACACTGATATTGATGATAAAATTTTAAAAAAAATGCAAGAAAGTGGTAAAAGCTTAGAAGAAATTACAAATTTTTATATTAAAAGATATGATGAGGATATGCAAGCGCTTAATATCTTAGAACCTAACTTTAAGCCAAAGGCTACAGCTTATATTGAGCAAATGATTATATATATAGAAAAACTTTCAGAATTAAACCTAGCGTATAAACTTGAAGATGGAATTTATTTTGATACCAGCAAAGATGATAAATACTTTTATATCTCTAAAAGAAATTTAGAAGATAATCAATCACGCTTAGAAGAAAGTGTAGCCAAAAAAAATGATAGCGATTTTGTTTTATGGAAATTTGATGAAAAATTTTATCCTGCAAGTTTTGGTAAAGGAAGACCAGGCTGGCACACAGAATGCGTTGTGATGATAGAAAGTATTTTTAAAGATAAACTTGATATTCATGCAGGAGGCATAGATTTACTTTTTCCTCATCATGAAAATGAAGCTTGTCAGTGTCGTTGTAAAAACAATCATGAGTTGGCTAATTTTTGGCTGCATAATGGCTTTGTGCAAATTAATGGTGAAAAAATGAGCAAAAGCCTGGGAAATAGCTTTTTTCTAAAAGATTCTTTAAAACTTTTTAGTGGAGAGGTTTTGAGATTTTATCTTTTAAGTGTGCATTATAGAGCGCATTTTAACTACGCTTTAGAAGACTTACAAGCTACTAAAAAAAGACTTGATAAATTTTACCGTTTAAAAAAACGCTTAAATTTAAATGCTTTTATAGATGAAAAAACTACCATAGAAAGTGAAGTAGCTAAAAATATCTTAGAAGTTTTAAATGATGATTTAAATGCCTCTAAAGCCTTGGCTTTACTTGATGAGTTTATCAATGAAAGTAATATTTACTTAGATCAAAACCTAAAAGACAAAGCTTATAAAATACAATTAGAAAAAACCTTAAAAGAACTCGCTTTTATTTTTGGTATAGGTTTTATGGATACTATAAAATATTTTCAATTTGGCATTAGTAAAGAAAAATGTCAGGAAATAGAAGAAAAAATCGCTCTACGCAACAAGGCAAAGCAAGAAAAAAACTATGCCTTAGCAGATCAAATTCGTGATGATTTAGCTAAAGAGAATATTCTTTTAATGGATACACCAAATGGTGTGGTATGGGAGAAAAATGGATAAAAATTACAAAGAAATGAAGCTTAAAGAGGTTTTTACTCGCTTTAAGCCTTATTATAAAGATTATTGGTTTTATTTTGTTTTAGCTATTATTGGTATGCTTTTAACTAGTGGTGGAACAGCTGCTAGTGCATACATCATAGAGCCTATTTTAAATAAAATTTTTATAGAAAAAAATGTTGATTTGCTTTATTATATGCCTTTACTTGTTGTTTTAATTTATGCTTTAAAAAATCTTGGTGCTTATATGCAAGTTTATTATATATCTTATGTTGGGACAGATATTTTAAGAAGATTAAGAGAATTAGTTCTTGGCAATCTTTTGCGCTTAGATATGAGCTTTTTTCATAAATACAGAAGTGGAGAATTAATCAGCAGATGTACTTCTGATATTGGAGCTTTACAAAATATAGTTTCTACTATAATACCTGAAATTTTAAGAGAAAGTTTAACCGCGATTGGACTTTTAAGTGTGGTAATTTATCAAAGTCCAAAACTTGCTTTTTTTGCTTTAGTTATTTTACCTTTAGCAATTTACCCTCTTGCTATTTTTGCTAAAAAAATCAAAAAAATAGGACGCAATACTCAAGAAAAAAATTCTGATCTTACTTCAAGATTAAGTGAAATCTTTTCTAATATAGAACTTATTAAAGCTTCTAATGCAGGTAAAAATGAAATGCAAAAATTCAGCCAAACTAATAGCGAAGTTTGCAAACTTTCCTTAAAAGGCATTAGAATTGAAGCTTTAAGTAGCCCTTTAATGGAATCTATGGGTTCAATTGGCTTTGCAATAGTAATTATAATAGGTGGTAAAGAAGTAATTGATGGAAGTTTAAGCATAGGTTCTTTTTTTAGCTTTACTACAGCTTTATTTATGGCTTATACTCCTATTAAAAGACTTTCTTCACTTTATACAAGATTGCAAAATGCAGTAGCAGCTAGTGAGAGAACTTTTTATTTAACTGATTTAGAACCACAAATTAAAGGTGGCGATGAAAAACTTACAGAAAATATCCAAAATATTCATTTTAAAAATGTCTCTTTAAGCTATCAAAAAGATAAAACGGTATTAAAAGATGTAAATTTTTCTTTTGATAAAGGAGAAATTCTAGCCTTAGTTGGATCAAGTGGTGGAGGAAAATCTTCTATTATCAATCTTTTGATGTATTTTTTTGAAAAAGATAGTGGTGAGATTTTAATCAATCAAAAAGACATTAGCTCTTTTGATATTATTAGTTTAAGAGAAAATATTTCTTTGGTAACTCAAAATATTTATATATTTAATGACACTATAGCTCAAAATATTGCTTATGCTAAAGAATATAACGAAACACGCGTGATAGAGGTTTTAAAACAAGCTAATGCTTATGATTTTGTCCAAGAACTTGGTGGTATACATACTGAATTAAAAGAACATGGAAAAAATCTCTCCGGCGGACAAAAACAACGCATTGCCATAGCAAGGGCTTTATATAAAAATCCTCAAATTTTAATTTTTGATGAAGCAACCTCAGCACTTGATAATGAAAGTGAAAAAGCCATAGTAAAAACCATAGAAAGCTTAAAAAAAGATCGCTTAATACTCATCATCGCTCATAGGCTTAGCACTATAGAAAATGCTGACAAAATTGCTGTGCTTGATAAAGGAAAAATAGCTTCTATAGGAAATGATGCTTATTTAATGCAACATTGTGAAATTTATCAAAAATTAAAACAAAAAGCACAAAAAACTGATAAAGTTAAAGAAAATGAAAACTAAGAATTATCATTTTTTTAGTAAAATATGCTATTTTGTAAAAAAGGAAAAATATGACTTATGAAAGTTTAAAACCTTTAATATATAAATTAGATCCAGAAAATGCCCATGCTTTAGCTGAATTTAGTATGCGAACGCTAGATTGTATATTTCCTGGAGGGCTTAGTTTTTTTGCAAAAGATTGTATAATAAATGATGAAATTTTAAATCAAGAAATTTTTAATTTAAATTTTTACAATCCTGTGGGCTTAGCAGGTGGCTTTGATAAAAATGCAACTATGATAAGACCGCTAAGTGCTTTAGGTTTTGGCTTTTTAGAATATGGAACTTTCACCCCAAAACCTCAAAATGGCAACGAAAAACCTAGACTTTTTAGACTTGTTGAACAAGAAAGTATTCAAAATGCTATGGGTTTTAATAATAAAGGTAAAGATGCTATCGCAAAAGAAGTAAAAAAAGTCTATCCTTTTAGCATACCTTTAGTAGCAAATATAGGCAAAAATAAAATCACTCCAAATGAAGAAGCTATTAATGATTATATTATTTTATTAAAAGAATTTAAAGATTTGTGCGATTTGTTTGTGATTAATATATCCTCTCCAAATACCAAAAATTTAAGAGATTTACAAAGTGAGGAATTTGTAAACACCCTATTTAATCAAGCAAAAGAAATCACAAAAAAACCTGTGATTTTAAAAATTGCTCCAGATATGAGTATAGATAGTGCAATTTCACTTTGCAAAAGTGCTATTAGTGCAAAAGCTGATGGTATTATCATGGCAAATACTAGTATAGATTATTCTTTAATTGATAATACAAGAACCTTTGGTGGAATTAGTGGTAGATTAATCACTCAAAAAAGTGCGACATTTTTTAAAGAAGTAGCTAAAGAAATTTATCAAGATACTATTTTAATAGCAAGCGGTGGTATAGATAGTGCTGAACTTGCTTATGAACGCATTAAAAATGGAGCTAGTTTGGTTCAAATTTATACAGCTATGATTTTTAAAGGACCAAGTATTGTTAAAAATATCAATCAAGGATTAATTGAACTTTTAAAACAAGATGGTTTTAATCATATTAGTCAAGCTATAGGAGTTAATTTTAAATGATTAATTATAAAAAAATCACCCTTGAAAATGAACTTGAAATTTACACTTTACCTGTAAATAAAAAAAGCGGGGTTATAAGTGTAGATATTTTTTATAAAGTTGGCTCAAGAAATGAAAAAATGGGAAAAAGCGGCATAGCTCACATGCTTGAACATTTAAATTTTAAAAGTACAAAAAATTTAAAAGCAGGCGAATTTGATGAGATAGTCAAGGGTTTTGGTGGAGTGGATAATGCAAGTACTGGTTTTGACTATACGCATTATTTTATAAAATGCTCTAGTGAAAATTTAGACAAATCTTTGTGGCTTTTTGCTGAATTAATGCGTAATTTAAATTTAAAAGATGATGAGTTTCAGCCTGAAAGAAATGTAGTTTTAGAAGAAAGGCGTTGGAGAACTGATAATAATCCTTTAGGATATTTATATTTTAGATTATACAATCATGCCTTTTTACATCATCCATATCATTGGACTCCAATAGGCTTTTTTAAAGATATACAAAATTGGAAAATAGGAGATATACAAGATTTTCATCAAACTTTTTATCAACCCAAAAATGCTATTTTGCTTGTGAGTGGCGATATTAATGAAGATGAAGTTTTCAATCTTGCTAAAAAACATTTTCAAGATATAAAAAACACCAAAGAAATCCCTATAGTTCATGAAAAAGAACCTGAACAAGATGGTGCTAAACGCGTGATCTTGCACAAAGAAAGCGATACACAACTACTAGCACTTGCATACAAAATTCCTGCATTTAATCATGAAGATATGCCAAAACTTTGCGCATTGAGTGAGCTTTTAGGAAATGGAAAAAGTTCTTTAATAAGTGAAATTTTAATTGATAAATTAGAACTAATCAATGAATTTTATGCCTATGCAAGTGAAAATATAGATGAGAATTTATTTATATTTATTTGTGTTTGTAATGAAGATATAAAAGCAGAAGATGTTGAAAAAGAGCTTTTGAAAATTCTTGAAGATGTAAAAAATGCCAAATTTGATGATGCTATCATGGAAAAAATCAAAAATACCGTAAAAAGTGATTTTATTTTTTCACTAAGCAATGCAAGTAGCGTTGCAAATATTTATGGATCTTATCTTGCAAAGGGTGATTTAAAACCTTTGCTTGATTATGAAAAAAATATAGAAAATCTAAGCAAAGATGATTTAATTCATTGTGCTAGAAAATACTTCAATGAAGACAAATCTACAACAATAATCTTAAAAAGGGGCGAAAATGGACAATAACATCATCATAGGAGCAATGACAGCTTTAATAACTCCATTTAAAAATGGAAAATTAGATGAGCAAACTTACCATAAACTTATCAAAAGACAAATCGCAAATGGAATTGATGTAGTAGTGCCTGTTGGAACAACCGGAGAAAGTGCCACCTTAACCCATGAAGAGCATAGAATTTGTATAGAAATAGCACTAGATGCATGCAAAGGAAGTTCTTGTAAGGTTTTAGCAGGAGCAGGAAGCAATGCCACACATGAAGCTGTAAGTTTAGCTAAGTTTGCACAAGAGCATGGAGCTGATGGAATTTTAAGCGTTACTCCATATTATAACAAACCCACACAAGAAGGTTTATATCTTCATTATAAAGAAATAGCAAAAAGTATAGATATACCTGTACTTTTATATAATGTCCCAGGAAGAACAGGGTGTGAGCTTCAAACAGAAACTATTATAAGATTATTTAGAGATTGTGAAAATATTTACGGGGTAAAAGAAGCTAGTGGAAGCATTGATAAATGCGTTGATTTGCTAGCGCATGAACCTAGAATGATACTTTTAAGCGGGGAAGATGCGATTAATTATCCTATACTTTCAAATGGCGGTAAGGGTGTGATTTCAGTTACTTCAAATTTACTTCCTGATATGATTTCAAAATTAACTCATCTAGCTTTAAAAGAAAAATACATTGAAGCTAAAAAAATCAATGATGAGTTATATAATATTAATAAAATTTTATTTTGTGAAAGCAATCCTATACCTATTAAAGCGGCAATGTATATAGCAGGTTTAACCCCTACTTTAGAATATCGTTTGCCACTTTGCAAACCTAGTGATTGCAATTTAACAAAAATAGAAGCGATTATGAAAAACTATAATATAAAAGGATTTTAATGGATACTTTTTTTCAAAATAAAACTTTAGTAATTAGCGGTGGAACAAGAGGGATTGGTAAAGCTATTGTATATGAGTTTGCAAAAGCGGGAGCCAATGTAGCTTTTACTTATAATTCTAATGCAGATTTAGCTCAAGAAATTGTGAAAGATTTAGAAAATAATTATAAAATCAAAGCAAAGGCTTATGAATTTAATATACTTGAACCAGAAACATATAAAGAGTTGTTTGAAAAAATTGATCAAGATTTTGATAGAATAGATTTTTTCATCTCTAATGCTATCATTTCAGGTCGTGCTGTTGTAGGTGGATATACTAAATTTATGAAATTAAAGCCAAAAGGTATTAATAATATTTTCACAGCAACCGTAAATGCTTTTGTTGTTGGAGCGCAAGAAGCGGCAAAAAGAATGGAAAAAGTTGGTGGGGGTAGTATATTATCTATTTCTTCAACAGGAAATTTAGTTCATATTGAAAATTATGCTGGTCATGGTACAGCTAAAGCAGCGGTTGAAGCTATGGCAAGATATGCTGCAACCGAGCTTGGTTCTAAAAATATCCGTGTAAATGTAGTTAGCGGTGGACCAATTGATACTGACGCGCTTAAAGCATTTACAAATTATGAAGAGGTAAAAAATGCAACTATCAATCTTAGTCCGCTAAACCGCATTGGACAGCCACAAGATCTAGCTGGCGCATGTTTATTTTTATGCTCTGATAAGGCAAATTGGATCACAGGCCATACTTTGATCGTAGATGGTGGCACCACCTTTAAGTAATATTACCTTAAGGGTGCTTTATAAAGGATTTTAAAAGTATGAATTTACCCAACATCTTAGCTTTTATAAGGATATTATTAGCTCCACTTTTGTTTTTTTTACTTATTAATGATTTTGAAAATATCCATCCTAGTTGGGTAGATTATTTTGCTTGTGTTATTTTTAGCATAGCTGCTTTAACTGATTTTTTCGATGGCTATATTGCAAGAACTTGGAATCAAACTACTAAACTTGGAGCTATTATAGATCCTTTAGCAGATAAAATGCTTA
Source organism: Campylobacter lari (assembly GCF_004357905.1). Lineage (NCBI taxonomy): Bacteria > Pseudomonadati > Campylobacterota > Epsilonproteobacteria > Campylobacterales > Campylobacteraceae > Campylobacter > Campylobacter lari. Next base: position 52,578 of record NZ_SMTT01000003.1, read on the forward strand.
TTCTAGCTGCATTTTTAGGGTTATTACTTACGCAAAAAGCTGATCCATGGATGGTTTACATTATCTTAGTAAGAGAATTTTTCATCACCGGCTTTAGAGTGGTTATGGTAAGTGAAAAATTTGATGTAAGTGCTTCTTTTGCAGGCAAAATAAAAACAACCTTTCAAATGATAGCTATTATATTTTTAATCATGCAATGGCCTTTTGCCAATACATTGTTATTTATTGCTTTAGTGCTTACACTTTATTCAGCTTTTGAATACATACTAGCTTATGTAAAACATTTAAAAAAAGGTATAAATTGAAATCATATTTATTTTTATTTATTATCTTAGCTATTGGCTTTAAATTTTATTCTTTTAGTTTTTTAATAACACTTTTAGTGATATCTTTTTTAATTTTTTTTCACGAATTAGGACATTTTTTAGCTGCAAAACATATGAGAGTTGATGTAGAAATTTTTAGCATAGGTTTTGGAAAAGCTATTTTTAAAAAAACTTACAAAAATACAGAATATCGCTTATCCGCCCTACCATTTGGTGGTTATGTTAAGCTTAAAGGACAAGATGATTTAAATCCTAGTGAAAAAAATTATGAGCCAAATAGCTATAACACTTTAAGTCCTTTAGCTAGAATTTATATACTTTTTGCAGGACCATTTTTTAACTTTTTTCTAGCATTTTTACTTTATATAGCCATAGGTTTTTTAGGAGTTCAAAAACTTGCGCCTGTTGTTGGAGATATAGCGCCAAACTCAGCTGCACAAAAAGCAAATTTACAAATTGGTGATAAAATCCTAGCTATAGATGGGGTTCAAATTCAAAGTTTTGAAGAAATTGGCAAACTTGTTCACGCAAAACCAACCCTGCTTGACATAAAACGCGATAATAAATTTATCAATATCACTTTAACACCGCAAATTGACCAAGGTTATAATGAGTTTTATCAAAAAGTTCAAAAACCTCTTATTGGTATAGCACCTAAGGGTGAGTTTGTTACTATTTATCACTCAGGAATTAGCAGTTTGAAATATGCTTATGAAGAAAGCATAAATGCTTCTTTGCTTATTTTCAAAGGTCTTGCTAAAATCATCAGTGGGGAATTAGATGCTAAAAATATGGGTGGAATCATCACTATGGTGGATATAACCTCCAAAGCAGCAAATACTAGTATAGTAGTTTTATTTTTAATCACAGCTTTAATTTCCATCAATCTTGGAGTACTAAATTTACTTCCGATACCAGCACTAGATGGAGGACATATACTTTTTAATCTTTATGAATTAATTTTTAAAAAAGAAGTACCAAAAGTATGTTTTGAATATCTTAGTTATTTTGGCATGGCTTTACTTTTAAGCTTAATGGTATTTGTAACTTACAACGACATTACTCGTTTTATAAGCAATTAATAAGTCCTAGTAGCAAAATCATAGCGATTAAACTCGGCTATACTATTTTTACGATAAAAGCTATTATAAAATTGCTTACTTAAACTTTGTTCATAATTTAGTCTAAACTTAACCCACATTGCCGTTTGATCTTTTGCACTTGTTTTTTCATCTTGATAATTAAGTGATAAATCCAAAATAGAAATTGGAGAATAAGTAATGTTATACTGATTTTGTGTTTCTTTCATGTTAGAATTTACATTTAAAACATTTAAATAAGGTAAATCAAATATAACCCCAAACTCTGTACTATCATCACTATTATTTTCTTTTATATCATAATGATTAGCATATGCTTTAAAATATTGACTAAATTGCAATTCAGCACCAAAACTATTTTTTGCATAAGCTTGTTTATATTGATCGTTAAAATAATTAAAACCAAAATTGATTTCATCAAATTCATAACGATTAATAATTCCCAAAGAATAAGCTTGCTCTAACTGCCCTATTCTTGCTTGTTTTTCTAAAAGTAAAGTAGCATTATCATAATCTAAAATTGAGTTGATATTTTTAATATTTACATTTAAAGCGTTATAATCTAAACTAGCTTCTGTTTTATCCTTTGAGCTTAAATTTAAAACCTGTGCTAAAGAATTACTAGCAAAAGTACCAAAATCAACATTTTGAGCTTGATACTCCTGCGGTTTTTGAAAAAATACTTGTTTGGAAATTGCATTTGTTTTTTGTTCTTTAGTTATATTAACATCACCCTCACTTAAGCTTTCTTCTAAATTAGAAGCAAGCACATTTAAACATATACAACTTAAAAAAATGTATTTTTTCATTTAACCTCTTATTAAATATGTTTTTTATGCTCTATTTCGCTTATCATTTTTTCATTTATATCTTGAATTTGCTTAATATGTGCATAAATTTTTCTTTCCTCTTTGACTATTTGATTGTTTCTTATATAATCAAATAATTTTTCTATATAAGAATTTAAATTTTGATTTAAAACATAAATATTACTTGTAGAATCAAATTTGGCTAAATTTTTATCTTCTATATCTTCTATTTTGGAATTAATCACACAAGAGCAAGCTAGATATGTTTTTAAGCAACACTCTAAATAAAGCAATATTTTATTAGTATCAACACTTGTCTTAGAAATCTCATCTAATAAAATTTTAGCTTTTTCATCAACACCGGTAAACACCTCTTGAAATTCTTCTAAACTTGAGTTAGATTTTTTAGCAACTTTATAAGCTTCATTAGTTATATTTTTAATATTACTCATTTGCTCTATTGATACTTTAATCATCACAGAAATTTCTTTGGCGGCCTCTTGAGTTTTTTCAGCTAAATGTCTTACCTCATCTGCAACTACCGCAAAACCTCTACCATGCTCTCCTGCACGAGCTGCCTCAATAGCTGCATTTAATGCTAAAAGATTGGTTTGCTCTGTAATATCTTCTATAATAGATATAAAAGAAGAAACATTATTAATTTGCTGTGAAAAAGTATCCATTAAAGTATGAATTTGAGTGATATTTTCACCTAAATTTTGCAAATCGACTGAAATTAATTCTGCATTTTTGGCACTTTTTGAAGAATGAGTAGAAATATCATTTGCCTGCTCATATATATCATGCATAGTGCTTGCATTATCATTTAATTTCACATTAATCAAAGCTAATTCTTTTTGCAAAGAATCTGACATATCCTTAGAAACATTTTCAACGACAATACTTCTTATGGATAAATTTTGAGTTTTTTCTATTTCTAAAGTAGCTTCATTAATAATTTTAGCATTATATGCGAAAGTACCCATTAAGCCTTCTAATCTTGCTTTTCTATAAAATCTTTGTTCTTTTACAGCTAAAATAGCATTAAGAATTTCTCTGTTAAAAGCCTCCATTTGATCAGCTAAATCATTCACAACCCAACTTAATTTTCCTACTCCAGATTTTGGAACAGCTATATGAGTAATTCTTGCTTCCAAATTTCCTTTTGTAAGCTCATTTAAAACTTGAGTAATCCTTAAAACTTCTTTATTTCTATAATAAGCACTAGCAAGCCCAAATAACACCACTAAAGTTCCAATCACACAAAAAATAAAACCAAAAATATTATTTTCTACTATTTCCAAGATTGCCATCAAACAAAATAAAAATAAAGCAAAATAATTTACAGATTGATTGATATTATATTGATAAAACCAATTCTTCATAACTCATCCCTTTTGTATTTAAATAATCATCAAGTTTCTTCCTTGATGCACCTTTTCCACCTTTTTGCTCTTCAATCAAAAGCTCTTTGTATAATTTTTCTATTTTTTCAACTGCTTCTTTTTTGGGTTTTAAACGCATAGAATAATACCCAACAACTTCTCCTTTGGAATCAAACGAAGGACTGATAAAAGCCAAAACCCAATAAAATGATCCATCTTTTGATAGATTCTTAACATAAGCTATAATCTCTTTTTTACTCTTAAGTCTTTCCCAAAGTAATTCAAAAACAACTTTTGGCATATCCGGATGACGCACTATATTATGAGGTTTTCCCAATAATTCTTCCTCACTATAGCCCGAAAGAGAAATAAAGATTCTATTGCAATATATGATTTTTCCTGTAGTATCTGTTTTGGAAATAATCATTTGTCCGTCATTGAAAAATTTTTGATTATTATTTGGCAAAATTTTTCTTTTCATATACCCTCCTTAAAATATTAATTTTAATATACCAATATATAAAATTAATAAATCAAGGATTAAATAAGTCCTTTTTTAAGCTTTCTAATTAAGAATCTTGCAGGATGTAAGGCATATAAAAATTCTTTTTTTATTCTTGGCTCATCAAAAATCAATGAGCTCATCACTCTAGCACAAACAATAGCACTAGCAAAAGCTCTAGATCCATGAGCAATAGAAAAATACAAAGGAATAAAATCATTTGGTATGACTTGATTTTTATTTTTATGCCATAAAAGTGCTTTATAATTTTGCATATAAAAATTTTCATCATAGGCTTGACCTGCTATGGCAAATCTATCACTAGAATATGATCTAAATCCTACTTTACCGCCCATTATCTCTAAATTTTCATCGTGCAAAAACTCTTTTACATTTTCAATATTTTGCAAATCATCATTTTTTAAAAGCGTTGTATCTTGATTAAGCCTATCATAACTTGCGCCAATAAGTTGTAAATTAAGCTCCTCATTAATAGGACAAATATATCCTTTAGAAGATAAGGCATGCGGGTTTTTTAAAAATGGTTTTAAATGAGTACATTGACCTCTTACACTACTTAATTTCATATATTTATACTCTAAAAAATTCTTAACATCAGCACCTTGAGCATAGATTAACACATCATAATCTTTTAAAATTTTTTGATTATTAAAATTTAAAAAAAACTTTTCATTTTTATAAGAATAATCTTTAAATTCATACTCAAAAAATACCCTAGCCTTGCTTTTTTGCAAAAGTGTCTTCACAAGCTCTTGAGGTTTTATACAAAATCCATCTTTTAAAAAGGCTTGATTATTAATAATTTCAAATAAAACATTATCTTTTTGACTATCAAAACGCTCTTGCATAAGCTCATTATGAGCAAATTCATAAACCCCTTGTGGAATTAAATTTAAAATTTGTCTATAAAATCTACTTGCTTCTAAAAAAGCATATTGTGAAAACTCACCCAATAAAACATCTGGTTTTAAAATCAAAGAACTTAAAATTCCATTGATATTTCCAGAAGCGCCTTTTCCTAATGAATTTTCTTTTTCAAAAACATCTACTTGAACATTTCTTAAAGAAAGCTCATAAGCCATGCTTGCTCCGGCTATACCTGCTCCGATAATAGCTATTTTTTGAATCTCTTTTTTTAAAGATGGGGTATTAAAATATGCAAATTTATCTTCAAATTCTAAACCATTAAAAATGGCTTGTATCATTTCTCTTTTTCTAAAACCTTTTATCTTTTGCACTTGAAAATTGTTGTTAATTAAAGCCTTTTTTAAAACACTAGCAGAAGAAAAAGTTAAAACCTTAGCATTTATTTTTGAGTTTTTAGCAACATCGTTTATAATATTATCATCAAACATATCTTGATTTTTAGAAGGTGAAAAACCATCTAAATACCAAATATTTGCCTTAAAGTCTAAATTTTGTAGATTTTCTTTAGCATCACCAAACACCAAATCTAAAAAACAATCTTGAAAATAAAACCTATAAACTCCATCCTTACATGGAGGATAAAAATTTAAAAATTGCTCTAAAACTTCTTTAAATTCCTCATAAAAACCAAGTTTTTTATAAATTTCTCTTAATTTATCTTTTTCTATATAAAAATTTTCAAAGCTAAGATAAAAAAGTCTTTGATTGTGTTTTTTTTCTTTTAAAAAACGCTTTAATGTAAGAAAGAAATTTAAGCCTATACCAAAACCAAGTTCTGCTACAATAGTTTGTTTGTTTTCAAAGTCAAAAGCATTTGTATATATAAATTTGCTTTCACTTAAACCATCACTAGAATTAAAATAATAATCATCAAAATCCAAAGAAAAAGGCGCATTATTTTTTATAATAATATTTGCTTTTTTCATTGATTCTTATAAAAATAACTTTCAATTCCATTGGCAATACCAATGGCTAATAATTCTTGGAAATTTTTATTTGTCAATCTATTTCTTTCACTAGGATGGCTAATATAACCTGTTTCAATCAAAATCGCTGGCATTTGTGCTCCTACTAAAACCCAAAACGGAGCCTCTCTAACCCCACCATCAACAACTTTATATTTTTTTCTTACATTGCTCAAAATTTTTTTCTGCACATCGATAGCTAATTTATTTGAAGCAACTATTTTTTCACGATTTAAAAAATTTAAAAATGTTTGCTTGGAAAAATAATTCATTTCTTCAAAATCTGATTGATTTTCTGCTTCAGCAGCTTTTTTACTTCTTTCGCTTCTTGCAGGAGATAAAAAGAAAGTTTCAATTCCTTGCAAAGTCTTAGCTCTTTGTTTATTTGGTGCTGCATTTGCATGGATAGAAATAAACAAATCTGCCATTTTCTCATTAGCCATGGAAGTTCTATCTCTAAGGTTTATAAATTTATCAGTACTTCTTGTGTAATAAATTTTATATCCTCTTTTTTTTAGCTCATTTCCAAGTTTTAAAGCCACACTTAAAACTACATCCTTTTCTCTAACACCCTTATCTCCTAAAGTTCCTGGATCCTTGCCTCCATGACCTGGGTCAATTACTATAATTTTGCCTGATTTTTTGATAGTAGCTTTTGCTACTTTTGAAGTATTTTTTACTGGCGTTTTCTTAATCTTTTTCTCAAATCCTACAAATAGCTCATCATCATCCAAATCAAGACTAGTCTTAAAATCACTAGTAGAATTTAAAACAATTCTTACTGTAGTTTTATTAAACTGCACTATTGTGATAGATTGATTTTTATTAATATCAATTTTTTTTCTATCACCTTCTAGAATGGCTTCAAAACTCACAATAGAACGATACATTTTACCATCTTTAAAAGAGTTGATTTTAATATCTTCAATATCAATATCATTGTTTAATTTTAAATTAACACCACTTTTATCTTTACTTGATTTTAAAATATATAAAGGTTCATTTCTAACAACTTCTTTTTTAACTTCTGTTTTTTTAATCTCGCTTTGTTTTTTAACTATAGGTTTAGGTTCTTCTTTTTTTTCTATTTTTTCAAGTCCCATAAAAAGACTTTGATCTTTAAGCTCTATTTTTACTTTTAACTCTTTTTTAGAACTCAAAACTAAACGCATGCTAGTTGGATTAAATTGTGATACAATAATATCAAAATCTTTAAATTCAAAATTTCTCTTTGGCCCTTTTAAAATTCCATCAAAATCTGCAACATAACGAAAATTATCACCTTTTAAAGTAAAATTTTTTATATCTTTTTGGCTAATTTTTTCACTCAAATCAAGCAAAACACCATTATCTAATTTTTTAACATCAAGAATAAAAAGCTCTTTTTGTGCCGAAGTTTTTTTATCTTCTTTTTTATCTTCTTTTTTATCTTCTTTTTTATCTTCTTTTTTATTAGTAAAAGCGGTAGCATTAGTTTCGTTTTTTACTAGCTCTTTTTTTATTTTTTGATCTTGTATAACTTTTAAAGCATTTTTTAAACGCGAAATTTCTTCTTCACTTACTCCACTTTCTTTAAGCTCTTGCACATAAGCCTTATCATCAAAACCTAAAAAATTTGAACTAATGATTAATCTTTTTAAAATCTCATTTTTTTCTTCATTATTATCATTAATTACGCTTTGTATATATAAAGATTTTAGTTGTTGATGTAATTGTAATTTTTCTTCTGCATTAGAGGTTAAAAAGTTTTGATCAAATTTTTTAACCTCTACATTAGCAAAAACACCAATATAAAATAATAAAAAAATAAAAAATATTCTAAGCATCTTCACCATAAACTAATTTTTTCATTAGTTCTTCTACACTAATAAGTTTATCTAATCTATGCCCATTAGCTCCTGTAAAAAATAAACCTGTTTCTTTTTTGCCACTCCAAGCATCGTATAATCTATCCGCTATACAATAACCTACTTTAGTAGCCTCCTTGCCTCTACCACATGGTGCAACGCAGTTGCTCACACAAGAAATTTTTGGCCCCATTCTTTTATCTACTAAATTTAAAAGATTAGTTCTTACTCCTCTTGCAGGATAACCAACCGGGGATTTTAAAAGCTCAATATCTTCTTTTTTACAATCAAGTAATACTTGTTTAAAATCATCACTCGCATCACACTCAAAAGTTCCTATAAAACGAGTTCCCATTTGAACGCCACTTGCTCCTAAAGACATCATCTTTTCTATATCTTGCTTATCCCAAATTCCACCTGCAGCAATCAGTGGTATGTCGCCCCAATTTTTAATTTCTTGCGCAACTTGTGGCACCACATTTTCTAATTGATATTCATCCATTAAACATTGCTCATAAGTAAAACCCTGATGTCCGCCGCTTTTTGGTCCTTCAACTATAACTGCATCAGGTAAGCGATTGTATCTACTTTGCCATCTTTTACAAATAATTTTTAAAGCCTTAGCTGATGATACAATAGGTACCAAAGCAACATCAGGATAATCTTGTGTAAATTCAGGTAAATTTGTAGGAAGTCCTGCTCCTGAAACTATCACATTAAAACCAACCTCACAAGCATTACGAGCAATTTGTGCATAATTATTACTTGCATATAAAATATTACAGCCCAAAGGTGCGTCTTTGCAAACCTTTCTAGCATTATCTATCAAAGCTTTTAAGCCTGCTTTTGAGTAAAAATTATCACTACCATAAGGTTTTGCATTAAGTTCTTTATCTATATGTGTTCTATTTTCATAATACCCAGTTCCCACTGAAGAAATAATCCCTAAACCACCATTTAAAGAAACTGCAGAAGCAAGCTTATCCCAACTTATACCAAGCCCCATTCCACCTTGAAAAATAGGATATTTTATCTCATGCTTTCCAATTTTTAAAGCTTTAAAACTCATTATATTACCTTTAATTTTGCAAATTTTCTTTTTCCAACTTGTATAATATATTCTCCACTTTCTAGTTGGTATTGTTCATCTTGAACTTTTTCTCCATTAATACTTACTGCATTAGAACTAATCAATCTTCTAGCAGCTGAAGTAGAACTTTCCATTTTACATTCCACTATAGCTTTTGCAAGCCAAATACTACCTTCTAAAGTAAAACTTGGCATATCACTAGGAAGCTCTTTTGCACTATGAACTTTGTCAAATTCTTCCTTGGCTTTTAAAGCACATTCATTTGAGTGAAAACGAGCTGTTATTTCTAAAGCTAAATTTTCCTTAGCTTTTTTAGGATGCAATGAGCCATTTTTAATATCATCTTTCATTTGTGAAATTTCATTTAAGCTTTTTTCGCTTAAAAGCTCATAATATCTAAACATCAACTCATCACTTATACTCAAAACCTTAGCATACATATCTTTAGCATTTTCTGTTACACCGATATAATTTCCTAAGCTTTTACTCATTTTATTTACACCATCAAGACCTTCAAGCAATGGCATCATCACCACCGCTTGCTCTTTTTGGCAATTATATACTCTTTGAAGCTGTCTACCCATTAAAAGATTAAATTTTTGATCCGTTCCACCCATTTCTATATCACTTTTTAATGCAACGCTATCATAACCTTGTAAAAGTGGATATAAAAACTCACAAATTGATATAGGACTTTGCTCTTTAAAACGCTTAGTAAAATCATCTCTTTCAAGCATTCTAGCAACACTAAAAGTCGAAGTAAGCTCTACTATGCCAGCAGCACCAAGCTCATTTAGCCATTTAGAATTAAAATGAATTTGAGTTTTACTTGGATCTAAAATCTTAAAAACTTGCTCTTCATAAGTTTTGGCATTTTTAAGTACTTCTTCTTTATCAAGTTTTTTTCTTGTGACACTTTTTCCTGTTGGATCGCCTATTTGAGCGGTAAAATCACCTATTAAAAATTGTACTATAGCTCCATGCTTTTGAAGTAAAGCCATCTTGCTTAAAACTACAGTATGACCCAAATGCAAATCAGCGGCCGTAGGATCAAAACCAGCTTTTACAAAAAAGTTTTCACCTTTTTCATAATAATTTTTTACCAAAGAAATCAATCTTTCCTCATCAATAATTTCTGCTATTCCTCTTTTAATTTCTTTAATAATTTCTTCAATATTCATTATAAAACCTTTTTTAGTGATTATTATATGCATCATTTAAAGATGTAAAATCTAAAATTTTATACCTAGCTTTTAATCTTTCTTTTGCATTTTCAACATCTATATTATTAGGTAATTCAACTTGCACTTCAAAATAATTTGCCACCACAGGCTCTGAATCGGCTGAATTAATACTTAAAACATTAATCTGCATTTTAGCCAAAGTAGTTAGAAAATCCGCTAAAGAGCCTTTTTTATTTTCTATAGAAACAATGATTTTGTAACTTTTTATCGAGCTATCATTCCAAGAAACAAAAACCATTTCTTTGTTATCTTCTATCATCTTCATTGCTTGTTCGCAAAGTTTATGGTGTATTGTAGCACTAGTTGAATGTCTAAAAGCGATGATTTCATCTCCTCTTTTAGGTCTACAACAATAATCAAAATTAATAGTAGTTATTTTATAATTAGAACCAATCACTATGCTTTCAAATTTTTGTTCATTTTGTTCAAATTTAGCTGCTTGATTTTGTCCTACATATTTTCTAAGAGCTATAATTACCTCTTTAAAATAATTAAAATCTAAAGCAATTTGTCTGAGCTTTTTATTAAATTTTTCTTTTTCAAGCCATTCTTCTATAAGTTTAGAATCTTTATTAAATGCCGTAGATAAAAGATTAATGGCGATTTTATTGTTTAATTCTTTTTTCTTTTGCTTACAAAAATCTCTTATACTAGCTCTAGCTTTTCCTGTTTTAACACTATCTATCCAAGAGCATCTAAAAAATTCTTCCTCTGAAGTTTCAATACTAACTATATCTCCATTTTTAAGCACAGTTAAAAGCGGAACTCTCATACGATTTACAAAGGCGGTTTTTGCATGAAGTCCTACTTTAGTATGAACCTCATATGCAAAATCCAAAGCCGTAGCTCCACGCGGTAAGGTAAAAATTTCACCTTTAGGAGAATATACTGCTATATCCTCAATATATAAACTATCCTTTGCATATTCATAAAGCTCAATAGCATCACAATCTTGTATATTATTTCCTTCTTCTTTACCATGCATAGAAATATCTTCAAGCCAATCTAAATTTGGTGTTGCAATATTTCCTTCTTTATATTTCCAATGTGCTGCAACGCCAAATTCAGCAGTTTTATGCATATCAAAGGTGCGAATTTGAGCCTCTATGATATTTTTTGCATCAAAAAGTGTTGTATGTAAGGTTTGATAACCATTTTGTTTTGGCAAGGCTATATAGTCTTTAAATCTTGAAATCAAAGGATTAAAATGCGTATGTAAAATTCCTAAAGCCAAATAACAATCATAAACTTTTTCAACCAAAATTCTTACACCCAAAAGGTCTAAAACTTCATCAAGCCCTACACCTTTTCTTTGCATCTTTAAATAAATAGAATAATTATGTTTAATTCTTTTATGTATAACAAAACTACCTTGTCTAAACCCATTTTCCAAAAATAACATTTCTATTTTTGAAATAAATTCATTAAATCCAAGTTGAATTTGTTGATCTTTTGCATTTATATAATTATCAATTTGTGCATATTCATCAGGAAGCAAAAATTTAAAACTTAAATCCTCAAGTAAATTCTTTATACTTGAAATTCCAAGTCTATGAGCTATAGGTGCATATACCACCAAGGTTTCTTCGCTAATTCTTTTTTGCTTATCTTCTCGTAAATAATTTAAGGTAAGCATATTGTGTAATCTATCACAAAGCTTTATTACAAGCACACTCACATCTTCAACACCCGCTAAAAGCATGTTTCTAAAAGTCAGAGCAGATTTTGCAAGTTTCTCGTTGGAATTAGAATGAGTAAGATGATCTTCTCTAATACTAACTATTTTAGTTAAACCTTGAACTAATTTTGTTACTTCTTCGCCAAAATTTGCATTTAACTCTTCTTCATTGCAATTTGTATCTTCTAATACATCATGTAATAGTGCGGCTATAATCATAGATTGTATAGGACTTAAAAAAGCTACAAAAGAAGCTACCAATATAGGATGAACCGCATAAGGTTCTCCACTCTTTCTAAATTGCCCTTCGTGTTTTTGGATACAAAACTCCACTGCTTTTTCCAAAACAGCAGATTGTGGAAAAACCATAAAAAGAATTTCTTTTGCTCTTTGTAAATCCTTGCAATTTTTTACATCATCAACAAGTTTATCTAGCAATAACTCATCATTTACCAGCTTCAATAAATCCCTCTAATACGATTTTATCTTCTGCTATTTCATATAAAGCAATATCAGTATATTTATATTTATTTTTATCTAAATTTACTAAAGGCTCTGCGCCATTTGCAAGCTCTTCAGCTCTTTTAGCTACTACAAGAGCTAATTTATATCTATCATCTTTTAATTTTTTTAATGCCTTTGCAGCTATTTGTTCTACTCTCATTTTTTACCTTTAATCTTGATTTTTAACAATAGAGCATAAGCTCATATCGCCTTGGATAATTTTTAATAAATTTCCTTCTTTAAACATATTACATACCACAATAGGTAAAGCATTATCTTTAGCTAGGGCTATTGCCGTATCATCCATAACTTTTATATTATCATGTAAAGCTCTTTCATAACTTAACTCATTAAGCATAATAGCATCATCAAATTTTTTAGGATCTTTATTATAAATTCCATCTACCTTAGTTGCTTTAATGATCATATCTGCTTGAATTTCAACCGCTCTTAAAGTTGCAGCAGTATCTGTAGTAAAATAAGGATTGCCAGTACCACAAGCAAAAATAACTATGCGTCCTTTTTCTAAATGTCTATGTGCTCTTCTCATAATATATGTTTCGCAAAATGCTTCCATTTGGATAGCACTTTGAACCCTCACATCAAGTCCAGCACTTTCTAATGCTTCTTGCATAGCTATAGAATTAATTACAGTAGCAAGCATACCCATATGATCGCCACTTGTTCTTTTTATCAGTCCATCTCTTGCAGCAGATACCCCTCTAATGATATTACCACCACCTATTACAATACCTACTTCAACATTTTCATGAATCAAACTTTTTATTTCAGAAGCTATATATTTTAAAATAGAATTTTCTATACCAAATCCATTTTCTCCGGCCAAAGCTTCTCCAGAAAATTTAACCAATACTCTTTTTCTTTTATTGTTCATTAAATTTCTCCTTTGATTTAAAACTATATCAAAATTCGCATTAAAAAAAACTAATTTATTTAATCATTTCCAAAGGATTGATATGAAAATTCTTTTGGGTTACTTCAAAAGTTAAATCACTTTCAACCCTACCTATAATATAACCTTTCTTGATATTTCTACCTACTTTAACCCCAGGAGCAATTTTATCTAAATGTGCATAAATAGTATGTATACCATCTTTATTTTCAACAATCACAACTTGCTTTAAAGTTGGAGTTGCTTTTGCAAAAACTACTTTTCCATCTAAGACATTTCTTACCGCAGCATTAGCACTATCACTTTTTAAAACTACATTTTCATTATAGATCTTAATATTATAAATAGGATCTATATAATTTCCAAATTTTTGCTTTACTGTATAAGATTCTAAAGGAGCTATTGTCTTAGGACCATTATATCGCTTAACACTGCTTGTTTGATAGCTTGAACCTACTTGTTTTATGTTTGAATTTGGCTTTTGATCATCCTTTTTTTGTGCTAATTTTTCTTCTTCTTTTTCTTTGATAATTTTTAATTTATTGAGTGTTTTTCTTAATTCTTGCTGTTGGGCTTGCAAATTAGAAAGTTTTCTAGTATAAATTTCTTTATCAGTTTTTTGTTTAGCTATTTCTTGCTCTTGTTTTTTTCTAAGGTTTTTGAGCTCATCAATTTGATCTTTATAAACTTTTAAATTATTATTAATTGTAGTAATTTGTCTTTGCTTTTCTTCTATTTTTTTGCTCACATCTTCATAATCTTTTGAAATTTGATAAAATTCTTCTTTGAAAATTTTATCCAAAACCCCAACTAACTCCAAAGCAATAATACTATCTTCACTTTCAATATAATTTTTAGGGATTGCTAAATCATAAGCAAAATCTTTAGCAATTAAATCAATTATTTTTCCTTCGATCTTATTTTTATTTTGCAAAAGATCTTTATTTTGTGCATTAAGCTGCTCTAATGCTTTTATTTGAGTTTTCACAGATCCTTCAAGTTTAGAAGTTTTTGAAGTTAAGGTGCTAATTTCTGAAGCAATTTTTTTTAAATTTTTCTCATTATCTAAAATTTCACTAGCTAAATCTTCTAATTTTTTAGATAATTGCTTTACTATGCGTTCATTTTCTTTAATATCTTTTTGCTTTTGTGCAATTTCATTTGCAAATAAAACAGAAAAGGAAAATAAAAAAAGCAAAAAGCATTTTTTCATTTTCTAACCTTAAACATCACAAAATTCACACAAGCAAAACAAACACAAAGCATTGCTAAAAAAATCAAAAATAAATGCGTGAAAATACTTATTTTAGGTAAGCTAATATCTACACTTTGTAAAGCTAGTTTAATGGATTCAAGATCATAAACTTGGGTAAAAAATAATACAAGCAATAAAAATGCTATAAAACAATCAATAAAAACTATCTTATAAAGCATAAAAGATCTAAACCAAAATGGGGCGCCAAGCAAGCACATGATTTCCACTCTTTGAGTATGCTCGAAAAGCCAAATTTTCATTTGTTTAAGCAATAATACAAAACTAAGCAATATTATAATAAACAAGAAAAACCATAATAAAAATTTCACTAAAACTAAAAGTTTATAAATTTTTGTATGCGTTTTTGCAAAAGTCTCCACTCTAGTAATGTTAGGATTTTTTAAAAGTTTATCTTTTAAAATGTTTAACTCATCTTCTGACAAAAGCTTATTAAGCTTCAAAGTATAAAATTTTGGCAATGTAGCCTTTAAAACCTCTATGTTTTTAGCTGATATATCATTTTTAAGTCTATCTATCATTTCATTTGGATTTAAAATTTCTAAAGACTGAAAATGACTTACTTGATCCTCTATGCTTTTTTTATCTAAGTGAGTTTTTCCTACTAAAATGATATTATAATCTTTATTTAAAAGTTTTTCATAATATTCAATAGTTTTATTTGTGATAATCAAAAACTCAAAAGCAAACATCATCACCATTAAAGCAAATATTAAAGAAAGATGATTTTTAAAAGATTTCATTCATTCTCCCATTTTCTATATTAAAACGACGATAATCAAGTCTTAAATTAGTAGGAATTCTATGTGTGACAACTACCACACAAGTTCCAAGTATTTCTCTAGCTGATTTTAATAAAGTCCATATAATATCTGAAGAATACTCATCTAAATTTCCCGTTGGCTCATCGCATAAGAGTAATTTTGGATTATGTGCTAGGGCTCTTGCCATAGCCACGCGTTGCTGCTCTCCACCTGAAAGTTGAGCTGGCTTTTTATCAGCTTTGAAAGTTAAATTTACATGCTTTAAAAGCTTTGCAGCTTGTTCTTTACATACATTTTTACTATAACCTTTAATCATCAAAGGTAACATTACATTTTTTTCTACACTAAATTCTTGAACCAAACGATAATCTTGAAAAATAATTCCTATTTTTTGCCTAAGCTGCAAAAGTTCAGCATTAGAAATATCCACTAAATCATTATTGCAAACCTTTAAATTTCCACTTATTGGCTCCAAATCCCCATAAAAAGATTTTAACAAAGTTGATTTTCCGCTACCACTTTTTCCTGTGATAAAAACAAAATCATTATCTTTTAGCGAAAAACTAGCATTTTCTATAACAAGCTCATCATAACCAAGACAAAGCTTTTTGGCTTCTATCATCACTGTTTTTTCCTTATCATTTGTTTGATAATTATTTAAATCATTATTATTTAATATAAGAATACAATATTTCTCTTAATTTTTCTATAGCTTTTAAATTTTCTTTAGTTTTAAAAGGTTGCTCAAAGATAAATTCTATCTTTTGTAAGTTTAATACTATATAAACATGTTCAGGTTTATAAAAAGCACCAAAAGCTATTTTAATAACAAGTTCTTCATCTTTAATATACATTTTTTCAAAATGCAAGAAAAAATCTTCGCCTTTAAAAACTTCATTTTTAAAATTCTTTTTTATACAAGCTAATTCTTTTGTATTTAATTTTAAATCCTCAATAGCAAATTTTTGATTTTTATTCAAGCTTTTACTCTTGCTAAAACCACTAATGATTAAATCATATATATCTTTATTTTGTCTTTTCCAACGATCTTCATATTTACTTGAAATTTCTAAATTTTCATTTTTTTTGATTAAAGCTTTTAAATGTGAGAAAGTTAAAAAAGTCTCCAAAGTAAAATCAAAATACAAAAAACTATCCGTTCTAAGTTCAAATTGTCCATCTTCTTTTAAAACCCTAGCGCATTCATTTGCAAAATTTAACCCCACTACTCTACGGTGAGGCTTTTTATCCCAAGGAACAGGAAAATGCAAAAAGATTTTATCCACAAGATTAGATTCAAGTACGCTTAATAATAATCTTGCATCAGTTTCTATTAATAAAACATTGTTTAAATTTTCACTTAAAGCAAGTTTAGCTACTTGTTCTAATGCAGGAGTGTAAATTTCTATACCAATTATCAGTACATTAGGATTTTGCCTAGCTTGATAAAGCAAATGTCTACCACTTCCAAAACCTATTTCAATATAAATTTGTTTTTTATTTTTTATTTGTTCTAAAATTTCTTTTAAATCATTAGCAATTAAAGGTGTTTTTTGGATTAACCTTGTGTGTTTTAGTGCCACAGCTTCACAAACTAGATCTTGAGTAAAATTTTCTTTAAATACAAGTAAAGCCTTTTGCAAATACCCAATTTGTGAAGGCTTAGTATGTTTTTCACCCTTTATAAGCCATTCTTGATTTTTTTCATCTTTTTTAATTTGTAAAAAAAATTTTTCTTGGTTTATACGCGTAAAAAGCAAATCAACATTTTCACCTTTAGCAAGCCATAAGAATTCAACTCCATCTTTTTCAAAAGGAAGTTGAATTTCTTTTAAAATTTTACACTTAAAATTTGGCATTATTTTACTGCTGTAAATTTATCAGAAGCTTTTGATTCTATGCCATTTGCATCGATAGCAATAACTTCATAACTATATACTTTTCCAGGAGCTGCAGTAATATCTTTTAATTGTTTAGATTTAATCTCTTTAAACACAGCATTACTTCCACCACCACTTCTTTTAACTATGTATTCTTTAGCTCTATCATCATTATCAATCCACTCTACTCTAATACCATCATCTTCAACAGCACACAAAACAATACTTGGTGCTAATGGTGCTCCTAGGGTAATACCTTCCACAGGCTCACTTGCTATAGGACTTTCTAGGCCATCTTTATCGACCATACTAACTTTATAATATCTTTTTTCAGCCACACCTTTAACCACATCTTCATAAGTATTTTCAGAAGTTTTAGCTACCACACTAAAAGGTAAAAAAGTAGTTGAACTTGAATAAATTTTATAATAAGCAAAATCAGCATAATCAATTTTATCCCAAGTTAAAATAATTTTTCTTGGTGCGTCTTTACTTGCTTGTAAATTACTTACCATAGGAGGAAGGGCTTTGGTAGTTGATTCTACTATTTTACTTGGAGTGCTTTTAATACCATCATAAGTTAAAGCTATGATTCTATATTGAAAACTTTCATCAGGTTTTAGCGAATCATCTATATATTCAGCACTTAAGCGATTTTTGATTCTAGCTAATTCTTTAAATTTCATATCTTTCATATTTGCACGCTCAATGATGTATGAATTTACTCTTACATCAGGGTGTGGTCTCCAAACTATTTTTACACGATTTGGCAACCCCACAATAGCTTGCACAAAAGGCACTGGATCAATCACTCTATTTGTAAAAGCTTCTATGCTTACACCATCTTGAGAAACTTGTCCAAGTTCATTAAAGGTTTTCATAGAATAATAATATCTTGTATTTGGTGCTAAATTTGTATCAGTATAGTGAGTTTGAAATTTATTTTTGATTTTTACTATAAGCTCCATAGGTGCACCAGCTGCATTTGCTCTATAAATATAATAACCTGCTATATTTTGATCATACAAAGGTTCCCATTCAAACGCTATACTTGTAATATCACTTATACTTTTAATACTTGATATTTTTGGTAAAGTATCATTTACTTGAGCAATTTGTGGTGAACTTACACTACAAGCACTAAAAGCTAAAGCAGAACTTAAGATAATCCAATGAAGTTTTTTCATCTATCTCTCCTTGTGTAAAATTTTCTTTTAAAATTTGATAAAAATCATCAAACATAGGAGCTTTTACAAACATCAACTCTTTAGTCCTAGGATGAATAAAATAAATCAAATACGCATGAAGCATTACTCTATTATACTTTATTTTTCCTTTATATCCGTATAATTGATCTCCTAAAATATATCGATTAAAATCTGCTAAATGCACCCTGATTTGATGAGTTCTTCCTGTGTATAATTTAGCAGCTATTAAAGAGCAATTTTTAGCGCTTAATAAATTTATAAAATCTGTTTTTGCATTTTTTACTAAAGGATTTTTAGTATTTGTAGTAATTTTTTTAAGCCTATTGCTAGGACAACGCATAATAGCTTTTTCATTACTCATTTTATCATTTTTCAAAGGTAATTCACTCAAAGCAAGATAAAATCTGCCCATACTTTTATCCAAAAGCTGATTTGCTAAAAATTGATGTGCTTGATTGTTTTTAGCTATGATGATAGCTCCACTTGTGCCCTTATCAAGTCTATGCACAAGCCCTGCTCTATGTTCTCCATTTAAATTTGACAAAGCATAGCCCTTATGCAAAAGCCAATCCACCAAAGTCGCTTCTTTAACACTACTTGCACCATGTACGACAACATTAGGAGCTTTGTTTAAAACTAAAACATCATCATCTTCATATAAAATTTCTATATCAAACTCAGGCGTGTAGCTTTCTTTGGCTTCTTTTACTAAAGGTAAAAAAATACTTATTTCATCTTTTTGTTTTATTTTTTTAGAACTTTTATTTTCTATTTTTTCATTAATATATATGCAGTTTTCTTTGATTAATTTAGCAACTTGCGAACGACTTTGCTTAAGTATATCTGATAAAAAAACATCCAATCTTTCTTCACAAAGTGATGAAATTTTTAGCATATTATATTTCCTTGTGATAAAATTTGCAATTTTAGCATATAATTATGTAATATTTTATAAAAAAGGGTAGCTTTGATAAAACTTGATAGAAGAATTTTAACACATTTTGACTTTGTACAACCTCTTTTAGTGTTACCTATCATAGCTATATCTTTTCTTTTAATTTATGAGGCAAATACGCGCTTAGCTGAAAAACAATTTATCTATACTTTAGTGGGTTTTGCAGGATTTGCGTTTTTTTTCTTTTTACCCTTAAGAAGACTAATGTGGCTTATACCTGTGTTATATTGGATTAATATAGCTTTACTTTTAAGTGTGGATATTTTTGGTGTTGAAAAACTTGGAGCTAGAAGATGGCTTGAAATACCTTTTACGCATTTTACCATACAACCTTCTGAAATTTTTAAGCCCTCTTTTATTTTAATGTTAGCTTATTTGATTTATCAAAATCCTCCACCGCCTAATGGCTATGGCTTAAAACAATTTTTAAAGCTAAGTTTTTATATTTTGCTTCCGTTTTTGCTTATAGCAGGAGAACCTGATTTAGGAACAGCTTTAGTGCTTTTAATAGTAGGCTTTGGAACACTTTTTATTATAGGAGTAAATTATAAAATTTGGCTTAGTATTTTTTTAGCTATAGCCATAGCCTCACCTATTATTTATAGTGATTTTTTAAAGCCTTATCAAAAACAAAGAATTCATGATTTCTTAGCTGAAGAACCAAGTTACCATGTAAAACAATCTATCATCGCTATAGGAAGCGGTGGTTTGAGTGGAAAAAAAGCAGATGAAGCTACACAAACACATTTTAAATTTTTACCTATTTCTACGAGTGATTTTATCTTTGCATATTTGTCTGAAAGATTTGGTTTTATCGGTGCAGTTGTAATCATACTACTTTACACCTTGCTCATTTTTCATTTATTGAGTTTAAATTATAAGCTCAAAGATGATTATTTTACAAGAGTGGTGACAAATTGCATTGCTTTATTTATTTTCATATATGTAGCGGTAAATATATCAATGACCATAGGTTTTGCTCCTGTTGTTGGTATACCTATGCCATTTTTTAGTCATGGGGGAAGTTCTTTTGCTACTTTTATGATTTTCTTTGGAATTTTACAAAATTTAATAACCTTTAGATATTTAGCAATAGAAAAAGCGGTAAAAATAAAATTCTAAATTTAAATTAAGGAAATAAAGATATAATAACATTTTTATTTTAACTTCTGGCGGATTTATAGCTCAGTTGGTTAGAGCAACCGGCTCATAACCGGTTGGTCGCAGGTTCGAGTCCTGCTAAATCCACCATTTATTTTGCATTACAACTTGATTTTCAAAAAAACATTTTCCAATGATTTTTTAGTATTTTGATAATATTTTTGCAAATTTCTTTCTTTTTGCTTTCTTCTATTTGGAGTTTATCTAAAAAAGTTTCTTCAAGAGTGTTAATAAGTTGCATACATTCTTTTGCATTAAATCTTTCTACTTCGTTTAAAGGCGATAACGCTTTTAACAATAAATCTTTATATTCCATAAGAGTTTTAATATCTACCTCTGAAAGCTGGGCTAACAGAGATAGAAATTGTGCAAAATTATACAGTGGCATATATTTCTTTCTTTTTCCACAACATTATAAAATGTGCCTATATATCCGACTAATAAAATCTTTCATGATCTCCACCACCAAAAGTAACCGCTCGTGTTTCTGTGACATTTACACCTAAAGTATTAAATCTCATTGTAAAAGTAGGAGTATCGGTCAATGGTTTAGTGCACCATGTAGTTGATATTACAACTTTTGCTTCACCAAAATTATCAAATTCTTTATCCCATCTTTGTATAATTGGCACAGTTTGACCAAGGCCAACTAAGAGATTAGTTCCACTAAAATCAACTTTTTCTCCTGCAATTCCATCGGTTAATGTTAAAGTTGCACTGGTGTAGCATGAAGCAGGATCTTTCCAAGTATCATATATTGCATGAATGCGTTTTTGCACCTCAATACTTCCTACAATTGCTTCGGAATCAGCTCCATCCCATTCTTTATATTTCACTTTAAGACTAAAAATTCTACCGGTGTGTTCAGTAACTTTTCCAATAGGTTTAAAATTTAAATAAACTGAACCTTTATCATCAGTATGAAGCGTGCCTTTATTTACAAAATTAGTATAACCAAGATACTGATCTGGTTGAACATCTACACTAGAGTTTGGAATTAGTCCATATAGCTCTATAGTTGTTCCTGTATCAAATGGAATATTATTTACATTTATTCTTGGACGAATTGGACCATTAAATACAGCTGTTTCACTAGCTTTTTCACTTCCATCTTCATACTCAACGCTTACTGTTACCGGACGAGTAGTAGGATTAATTGTTCTAAACTTAGTTAGCGCAACACCTTTACTATCAAAATATTTTGGAATTAGATCTTCTTTTGGAAGTACTCCATCGCCGACAATGCTCCATTTTATTTTTGCATAAGGAGTGCCTTTTGCCAATATACTGACAGTTTCAAACAAATATGGATTTAGCCTTGTTTTACCAAGAGTTAATTGAATTGGAATCTTCTTATAATTTAATTCTTTACTTAAATTTTTACCCATAGCATTTACACTAATTACAGGGTTATTTTTAAATGGAGCTTTGGAAGTAATAGTTGCTTTAGCTTCACCACTAGAATTAAATGTTGTATCATGATCATTTAAAGTAGCGTCTCCACTTATATTCCATTCTACTTTTTCATAAGGTTTTCCACCTTTTAATATTGCGTGTGCCTCTTCTCCTTCTTGAGCATTAAAGGAATTCTTATCTACAATCAAGGTAAGCTGTTTATATATATAAATTTCATCTGTAAAAAAATCCGCTGACTTATTTTTTGTTTTCATATATTTAAATTGAATATTGAAATTACTACACAATGGATTCGATACTCCATAAAATTCCAAAGTAGCCTTACCACTAGAATTTACTCTAACATGATCTTGCTTTGGTTTAGCCGCTGATAAAAAATCATGATATATTTCAATTTCTGTATTCGGGATTAAATTACTTACCTCAAGATGAAAATCTTGATTTAATTCTATGGTTTGCTTATAACCCTTATAGCTAGGATAAATAATACTAGGAATATATTCTTTATCTACATAAGTAATAGTAGTGCTAACACTTTGTCCAATAGTATTTACATTAATTACAGGGTTATCTTTAAATGGAGCTTTGGAAGTAATAGTTGCTTTAGCTTCACCACTAGAATTAAATGTTGTATCATGATCATTTAAAGTAGCGTCTCCACTTATATTCCATTCTACTTTAGCACCCTTTTTACCATCTTTTAGCGTGATATTGGCTTGTGCTTTTTCTTCGGTGTATATTGTTTTATCCCCTTCAAATTTTAATTCTCTTTGATAAAGCTTAATTTTATCTGCAGCAAACTCTATTTTACTTGTTCTTGTCTTCATATAATTAAACTTAATAGCAATATCTTTAACACTATAATCACTAATACCACTAAATTCTAAAGTAGCTTCACCTTTATCATTAACATTAAAGCTTTCTTTTTTAGCTTTCACTCCTTTGCTTCCACTGATTTTATCAATAGTGGAATTTGGTAATAAACCGCTTATTTTTAATACATAATCTGAGTCATAATCTATAGTTTTTTTCTCTACATGAAACCACCAACTAGGATCCTTATAAGAAGGATACTCTACTTCAGGAGTGTAAATTTTTGTTTTATACTTAATGCTTTTCACAAAAGAACTACCCAAAGCATTGACTTTTAACATAATATCATTCTCAAACGGAGCTTTAGAAGTAATAGTTGCCTTGGCTTCACCACTAGCATTAAATGTTGCTTCTTGATTACTTAAAGTAGCGTCTCCACTTAAACTCCACTCTACTTTAGAACCTGTTTTTCCACCTTTTAATACAGCGTGTACTACTTCTCCTTCTTGAGTATAAAGTGTTTCTTTATCAAGTTCTAAATTCAATTCTCTTTGATAAAGATTAATTTTATCTGCAGTTATTTCAGCCTTAGTAATAACTGATTTCATATAACTAAACTTAATAGTAAGTTCTTTAACACTAGGATCACTAATACCACTAAATTCTAAAGTAGCTTCACCTTTATCATTAACATTAAAGCTTTCTTTTTTAGCTTTTACTCCTTTACTTCCACTGATATTATCAATGGTTGAATTTGGTAATAAACCACTTACTTTTAATACATAATCTGAGTCATAGTCTATGGTTTTATCTAATGTTTTCCAAAAACTTACTTTATAAGAAGGATATTCTATTTTTGGAGTATATATAGTTCCATCTATATAAGTTAATGTTTTAGTGAGGTTTTGGCCTAGGGTATTTACACTAATTATAGGATTAGTTTTAAATGGAGCTTTAGAAGTAATAACTGCCTTGGCTTCACCACTAGCATTAAATGTTGCTTCTTGATTGCTTAAAGTAGCGTCTCCACTTAAGCTCCACTCTATTTTTTCATTAGCTTTACCACCTTTTAAAGTTACTTCGACATTTTTATTAGGTTCTGCAATGATAGTACTTGGATCAGCATTAAAGGAAATAGCGTATTGATAAAGTTTGATTTTATCTAAATTAAGCTCCTTTTTAATACTACCTTGTTTGATATAATTAAACTTAATAGCAATATCTTTAACACTATAATCACTAATACCACTAAATTCTAAAGTAGTTTCACCTTTATCATTAACATTAAAGCTTTCTTTTTTAGCTTTTACTCCTTTACTTCCACTGATTTTATCAATAGTGGAATTTGGCAATAAACCGCTTATTTTAATATTAAAATCATCTATATAATCTATAGTTTTTTCTTGGGTTTTAAAGCTTGGATATTCTACTTTAGGAGTATATTCTTTAATCTCATAAGGCAATTCTTTTTTAAGATCTTTAGTCATAGTTTTAACTTCTAAATTTGGATTAACTTTAAATGGAGCTTTAGAAGTGATAACTGCCTTAGCTTCACCACTAGCATTAAATGTTGCTTCTTGATTGCTTAAAGTAGCGTCTCCACTTAAACTCCATTCTATTTTTTCATTAGGTTTACCACCTTTTAAAGTTACTTCAACATGATCAAGTTTTGGATCTTTTAAAGCTTTGTTATTATCACTTTCATAAGCATGAATTTTGTCTTTACTAAAACTAATGCTTGGGGTGTATTGGTGGAGTTTGATAGCATAAGTTTGCTCAGCTTTTTCATCTCCTTTTTTAATATAGTTAAAAGTTATAGTTATTTCTTTTTGACTAAAATCATTAATGCCTTCAAATTCTAAAGTAGCTTCACCTTTATTATTAACTTCCACTTCTTCTTTTTTAGGTTTAATGATTTGTGTTTTAGTAATACTTATTTTAGAATTAGGTAAAAGATTGCTTACTTGTACACTAAAATCAGTTTTATAATCTAGAGTATCTTCTTTTTCAAATTTAGGAGAGAAACCTTCTACTTTAGGAGTATATTCTTTAATCTCATAAGGCAATTCTTTTTTAAGATCTTTAGTCATAGTTTTAACTTCTAAATTTGGATTAACTTTAAATGGAGCTTTAGAAGTGATAACTGCCTTAGCTTCACCACTAGCATTAAATGTTGCTTCTTGATTGCTTAAAGTAGCGTCTCCACTTAAACTCCATTCTATTTTTTCATTAGGTTTACCACCTTTTAAAGTTACTTCAACATGATCAAGTTTTGGATCTTTTAAAGCTTTGTTATTATCACTTTCATAAGCATGAATTTTGTCTTTACTAAAACTAATGCTTGGGGTGTATTGGTGGAGTTTGATAGCATAAGTTTGCTCAGCTTTTTCATCTCCTTTTTTAATATAGTTAAAAGTTATAGTTATTTCTTTTTGACTAAAATCATTAATGCCTTCAAATTCTAAAGTAGCTTCACCTTTATTATTAACTTCCACTTCTTCTTTTTTAGGTTTAATGATTTGTGTTTTAGTAATACTTATTTTAGAATTAGGTAAAAGATTGCTTACTTGTACACTAAAATCAGTTTTATAATCTAGAGTATCTTCTTTTTCAAATTTAGGAGAGAAACCTTCTACTTTAGGAGTATATTCTTTAATCTCATAAGGCAATTCTTTTTTAAGATCTTTAGTCATAGTTTTAACTTCTAAATTTGGATTAACTTTAAATGGAGCTTTAGAAGTGATAACTGCCTTAGCTTCACCACTAGCATTAAATGTTGCTTCTTGATTGCTTAAAGTAGCGTCTCCACTTAAACTCCATTCTATTTTTTCATTAGGTTTACCACCTTTTAAAGTTACTTCAACATGATCAAGTTTTGGATCTTTTAAAGCTTTGTTATTATCACTTTCATAAGCATGAATTTTGTCTTTACTAAAACTAATGCTTGGGGTGTATTGGTGGAGTTTGATTTCTCCACTTACTTCTTGAGTGCTAGCTGCGCTTTGATTATAAGTAGCAATGATTTGTAATCTTTTAATATTAAAATCTTTTACTCCTTCAAATACTACCTTACTCTTACCTTTATCATCAGCTGTACTTTCTTTATCGTTACTAATTCTTAAAGTTTTATTGCTTTGTATATCTTTAGCCTTCCATAAAACTTTTGTTTTTGGCATTAAACCTTTAAGTTTTACTTCAAAGTCGCTTTTATAATCAATCATTCCTTTTTCAAAGTCTTGATGAGTCACAGGATCTTTTCCAGTAGGAAGCTCCATGGTGGCTGTATAATTTTTAATCTCTAAATCTTTACTTCTTTCTTTTACTAATTCATCACTCATATTCTTAGCAATGATTTTTACTTTTTCATTTCCACTAAGTCCTATGATTTCTACATTACTCTCACCTTTATCATCAGCTATTAAATTAAGCTCCTTAGTAGTTTTATCTTTATCAACAAATAAAGCATTATCTCCTTGTATACTCCATTTAACTTTTGTAGAATTAGCTTTTAAGTTTTTATAACTTGCATGAGTTTTTTCTTTATTACCTATAATAGCTTTATCTAAGATAATATCATTATCTCCATAAATTGCTATTTGAACAAATGTTTTTAAAGTAACTCCCAATACATTAGCAATGATTTCAGCTTTTTCTTTATCTTTCATGTTTACATCAGGTTTATAGATGATATTTGAATTTCCATCTTTATCAGTTTTATCTGAATTTGGCGTTTTTTCTAAACTTCCTTTACCATTTAATTTCCAATGAATTGCCAAATCGCCTGCTAAATCATTTCCTGTAAATGTGATTAGAGATTTTTCATATCTTTGTATATTAGAAGGTTTAGCAAATATCCTAAAGTCTTCTTTTGGAGCTATGATAGTAATAGGGAAACTTTCTTGAGCATTCCCTGCTTTAGCAATTAAATTGGTTTGATGGACTCCATAAGAATGGATTATTTTTACAAAAACTTTTCCATTACTATCAGTAATATAATGATTTCCATCTTTTAAGATTACACTTTTTTGTTCAGGAGTTACACTCATAGCAACATTTTTAACTGCTTGATTAAAGCCATCTTTAAGCATAATACAATGAGTATTACCTCCCAAATTTCCGCAATAAGAAATATGATAAGTATTGTTAATAGCTTTATATTCAAGCACCATAGAATAATCTCTATCTATAAAATGAGTTCTAGAGCCTTCAATGGTATTATTTATACCTGCTAATTTTGTATCAAAAGCGTGTTTGAAGGCATCTTTATCTAAAGGTATGTTAAAATTCATAGCTATATTTGTGCCTTGTTTATCACTTTCATTACTTCTTTTATGGCTTAGCGAAAAAGTTAATGCAGGACAGGGTGAGTAAGTAATACCTCCTTCATACACTAAAGGATTTTTTTCTAAATCTTCATAGCAGTTTACATTGCCAAATGGAGCTACTTTTTCTCCATACCATTTACTCATATTAGCAAAAACAGCTACATTACTCATAGAAGGAAAAGCATATTTAATACCCATATCCCAGCCATTAGCAGGGCGTTCTAAGAAAGTTAGATCATTATTTGCATTTTTAAAATCATAACTATTAATCCAATCACTTAATCTTTGATAAATATTAGCATGGAAAGCTAGTGTATCTAACATACTTTCAAAGCCCAAAGATATTCTTTTATGCTCTCTACTAAAATCATGATCATAAACTAAATTTAATCCTAGCATGATATTTCCTGAATTATCTAATGCTAATGCATTAGGATAATATCTTATACCACCACCAAAATGACCTATGATTCTATTATTATCATATCCACCTATACCGCTTTGTAGAAAATAAGATATTTTTGGATTATCTTCACTCATAATAGGTAAAAGAACTTTAGCATTACCACTTAAACCACCCCTATCATTATAGTTTAAATTAAACTCACTATTAATGGAGTGATTAAGAGCATGTAAATATTCTTGGATTAAAGTATTAGCTTGTAAGCTTAAATAATTGCTTGCTAAATCTCTTATAAGTTCATCTCTTTCTTTACTATCTTTGGCATTATATACATTGCCTATAGTTTGAATAACACTAATAACCTTATTAGATAATTCTTCATCTTCTTTACTAAGATTAGAATCTTTCTTTGGTTTTTCTTCTAATAGCTTTTTGACTCTTGGGTTAATGCTATTATGTTCTTTAAGTATTTGCTTTTGATCATGGTTTACATGATTAAGTGCAAGAGTTTGATTGTTATCTATAATGATTTTATCTTGATTTTTTAAAATCATTATTTGAGAAAAAAGAAAAGTGTGAATGATTAAAACAAGTAAAAGTGTTTTTTTCATATCCCCCCCCCCGAATCCTTTACATAAAATTTTTTATTTGTGATGAGAATATGATAACACAAAAAATACAAAATTGATAAAAAAGTTATAAAAATATTGAAAAACAGCCAAAAAATTAATAAATATAATAATTATTTATAAATTATAATCAAAATTACTTTTATTTTTTATTAAAAAAATGCAAATAGATTTATTATTATTTAAATATATATGAAAAAAACTTATCATTTACTTTTTAAAAATAATGAAAAATAAGCTTTTTGAATTTTTATATTTATATTTTATTATACTATTTAACATTTTTAAAAGTATTAGCATTTAGTATTTTAGATAACAGTGTAAGGTGTATTTATCATATTTGGTATATAAAGTATAAATACTAAGCTTATATATAGTAATAAATAAAGAGTATAAATACCTTATTATACTCTTTAGATAACTACAATATAGAGTTTTTGTATAAATTTGATAATAGTTGTTATAATCTTAAAATTACTTATTAAAAAAATATATTTAATTATAGTTTGTATGTTTTTATAATTTGGATAATAGGTAAAAGAATATATACAATGTTTAATGAAAAATGAAAGGTGATTAAATAAAGTTAGATATATAAAGATATTTATAGTTTTGTATATTATTTTTATAAATTAAAACAAACATATTTCACAATTAAGCAAGATTAGTACAACTGAAAATTATTTAGAAACAAAAATTTTTTGAGAAATATAAAAAATGACTTTAAGTAAAAAAGAATTTGCTGAAGTATTAGGCGTTTCTTCAGGAACTATTGATAATCTAAGAAGAAAAAGAAAAATACAATCTATGGAAGTATCTTGCTATATATTATTTTCCATTGAAGAAATAGCTAAAGTTATATCAGGAGTTAAATTTTAAAATGAGATTTAGCCATACAAATCATTGAATTTTCAAAAGTATATGTTATTTAGATATTTAATTTCTAAAGTATGAATACTTAGGTGTTTGATTAATAAACCACACACTTTCTAAATCCACCATTACTTCTATCACGAATTATTACTACAATTAAAATCTTTTGACAAATTAAAAAAATATTTTTTGTGCACACTTTAAAGGAAAATCAGCAATTAAGAGCTTAAAAAATTTAACTGTTGATAAAAAACTTATATCAAAGTGCTTGTACTAAAAATTTATATATTGAAGCTAGGATTTTTCATGGAAATATTGATAAGAATTTTTATTTTAGATATAAACTTAATAAAAGGGTATTCTTTTAAAATAGGAAAATATCCTATAACCATATTAACACGGGCAAGAGAGATTGTAAATGATTATAACGACATGCTATCATAAGGCATTAATCCAAAAGAACATATTCAAAAAGAAAATACTAAAAATCAAAATATAAAAAAGCACTTTATGGTACTAATAAAGTTCAAAGTCATAAAACTTCACAGATGAAGCAAGATTTAAAGAATTACTGCTTGCGATTGATAATTACGAGGGTAGTATTTTTACAAAAATTTCTTTGCAAATTAGTCCATATTTATTTTTTAAGAAGTGCTAATATTAGAAATTTAGAATAAAAAGAAGTAGATTTTGAGAAAAAAATTAATAAAGTTAAAGCAAGAGAGGATTTTATTATTCCGCTAAGTCAGAGTGTTTTAGGCTTGCTTTTATATGTTAAAAATTTTTCTTACTCAGATTCAAAATATGTTTTTTCAAATGATATAAGTAAATCTAAAAAATGAGTAAAAACACATTAAATCAAGCCATTAAAAGATTAGGTTTTGGTGATGAAATACTATATCATGGTTTTAGAGCTACTGCTTCAACTTTTCTTTATGAGTATAAAAATATTCATAAAAGAGATAGTGAAGTTATAGAACTATGTTTAGATCATAGGGAAAGAAATAAAGTAAAAGCGGTATATAAGACTTGATGATAGAAAAGAGAGTTAATGCGATGATGGAGTGATTTTATTGATAAATTAAAAAGAGATAAGTAGTTTAATTTTATAATGTTTGTAAATTATAAACACATAAGAACTTTTTAATTTTTGTAAATTTAATAGTATTTTATTGAATATCTTTAACGCAATTATTCTATTAGTAACTTTCTTAATACACTATTTTGTGAATTTATATATTCTACAACAACACTTTTTTTTATTTTATTTTCATCTAAATCTAAAAAATCTAAATAAGCTTGAAATAAATTATTATTTAAATCATCATCAAATTTATGACTTGCAACCATATTCATAGAAAAATGATTAAAAAATTTCTTACAAAAATCGTTATTATTTTTAAATAGCTGTACTAACTCTTCTTTTTTAAAAAAATTATACTGTTTGATCGCTTCAGGATAAAAACTACTTTCTATATTTTCATAGCTATTAATAAGTGCATTAATATTTTCATACTTGCTTGTTTTGAGTTTTTCTTTAGTTTCTTCATAATAATCTTTCCATTTTTCATTTTCTAATAATTTTAATAGGTTCTTATCTGATTTATAATCATCATGAAAATCAAATTCTAATTCTTCCATAACAAGAGCTTCTATATAGTGTTTATTGATTTTTTCTTCTATGTTGCTTAATTTTTTATTTGTAATTTGTGTGTAGGTTGAAAGTAAAATTTGATAAAAATCATAAGGATAGTGTGTCATTCCATTTTTTGAATAAAAATCTATTTTTAGGAGTGAATTTTCAATATCTTTTACAAATTGTTTATCACTTAAATTACCTACCAAATATTCTATCTTGCAGTTTTGAAGTTTATAATAAAGATCAATTTTTAAAGTTTGATAAAAATCGCGTCTTAGTTGGTATTTTTCTTCTTTATTTAAATAAAACATATTTTTTAGGTATTGTTCATAAAGATGATAATAGCCTGAAGCTAAATCTATTTTCTCTATTTTAATAGAAAGGTATTTTTTAATTTGAAATATTAATGAGATATAATTTAATTTTAGAGCATCTGAAAATGTTTTTTTATTGTCATACTTGCAAAACAATAAAAACATTGCTTGTTAAAATAATCTATATGTTCTAACACATGATATAATAATCTTAGATTTCCATTGCATTGTTCTTTATATCTTTCGAAAATAATATTTTCAATAATATTTCTTATCTCATCTGTAATTTTAGTATATTTATTTATTCTATCTTTTATGATTGCTTTTGCTACTTCATCATTGTCTTTTATCGTTATTTCACAATCAATAACTTTTTCTTTGTATATTTGATACCAGTTTTTACTATTATATTGTTTGGCTTGTTCTTCTTTATTATTTTCAGTCAAATTGTCATCTTGTTCTTTTAATTCTTCCTCATGAAAAATCACAACAACATTGCATTCTTTTTCTTCTTTAAGTAAATTTACAAGTCCTAAAATTTCTTTCAAAGAAAGATTATCAGATCTTCTTTCTATATTATCGAAACACACAATAATATTATAAAAGTCTTCCTTTTTTAAAAAGGAAAAAATAGCATCACTATCTATATCTATTAAGCCGCCACTTATACTTTTAACCAAACCTTCTAAACCTTTAAAAGTTGTTTTGGTAATTTTATTATAATCTCCATGTAGGCTTACAACTATTTCTTCTAATATTTGCTTATAACTTTCTTTGCCAAAAAGATCTATATAAACAACTTTTTTATCTTTAGAAAGTTTCTTTTCAACTTGTTTCCATAAATAAGTTTTACCTATACCCCAAGACCCATTTATAGCTAAACATTTTTTAGATTTTTTATTTAAAAAATTTGCGATAGTGTCAATCTTATTAATTATACACTCCTATAAAATATTTATGTAATTATATAAAATTATTTAAGTTTTCTATGTAACCATCCTCCAAACCTTAAAGCTATAGATAGTTACATATTCTTTTTAAAATACCCCTTACAGCTACGCACTCAGACAGCCTTTCTTTTTTTAAAAAATATATAAAAAAATACATACGCATACGCGAGAGAAAAAACAAAAAAAGTTGAGTAATTTTTTCAATATTTAAGCAAATTTTTGTTTTTTCTCTTATTTAATATTAAATTAATTTTTTGACTTTTATAATTATTCATATATCAAAAATAATCATAGAAAGGCTCAAAAATGAAAAAAATTATCTTAGGTTTAGCAGTTATTACTTCATTATCTAGCGTTGCTTTAGCTTTAAATCATAGTTATCATAGCAAGAAAAATTTTAATAATTCACAACAACAAGATAGAAGTATAACTTGTGAAAATTTTCATAATTGCCAGACAATACATCAGCCTATTTATCAGCATCAAGCTTGTGCTAAATTAGGTATTTGTATAAATCACTAAAGGATAATGATGGGATTAGTATATTCTCAATGTTGTAATCAAGTTATTGATACAAGCTTGCGTTATACAGCAAAACCACTATTAAAACTTGAAGAAGCTAAATTTGAACAAGAAAAAAAAGCTGAGAATGATAATACAAAAAAAGTAGAAGCTGAAGCTAAAAAAGAAGAACAAAGTAATTCTACAAATACAGATAAAGCAGACAATAAAAAAGATCAGCTTTTAGATATATCTGTTTAATCTTAATATTAAGCGGCAGACTTTGTCCGTGCTCCGTGCTACGCACTCAGACAGCCCCCGCACCCATTTTAGCACAAAACATATGGCACCTATAAGGTGCATTTTATTTAGAGAAGAAAAGGTGCTTCTTTTGAAAACCTTATCTTGCTTCTTCTCTTCTTCATCACGGTGATTGCTATTTAATGGCATTAAAAGCCGTATTTTTAAAAGTGTTTAAAAAAGATTTTCTAAATCATTCATTGGTGTAGTTTCTTTGATATTTACAACCGCACTCCATTTATAGTTTTTTACTTAAAAATTTTATCCTATAAGTTTGATATATTTTTCATAGCATTATTTATGATTTCATTTTTTAACGCAATTGTTTGTTTAAAATAACTAAGTGATGAAAATCTTTATTATGTTGGATTTGTATAAAATTGGATTTTAAAATTAATACTATATATTTATCTCATTGTCATGTTTATCTATAATTATTTTAAAATAATTGATAATTTTTTCAGGATTTTTATTCCATTTCTTCAAATGTTTAAAAATCAAAACTGCTATATTTATTTTAAGCTTCATTGTAGTTGGTTTTAACAAGACCAAATCAGTGATTTACATATAAATATGGCTTAGTTATATCAATCAAGCAATGAAGAAGATTATATTTTTTAAAAAAGAAAGAATTTTACTTGTAGTTCATACTATATAGAAGGCAGTACGGCATACATTATTTCAACATCAAACTTAATCAATATTTTTTAAAGATTATTGCAGTGGTTAGATGTTTATTATCTTTAATATTCAAGAAGAGTATAAAATAAATTTTATTTCATGTTATCAACTTAGAAAACAAGAGTATAATTTATTCTTATATCATTTAATGACTCATAAAAAAGAAAGAGTAATCATTAAATAAATCTTGATTATTATTACAATAATATAATAATTGCTACAATATGGTTAATCAACCTTAGAATAATTATACAAAATATTTTAAAATTAATTTCTTATACTTATTTTGTATTGCTTCAATGTGAAGATTAAAAACATCAAGATAAAATATTATCACACAAGTTCGAACACATTTGGCACTTTCTTAGTTAATAAAACTACTATCTTTTATTTACCAATCAAGAAATATTTGATTAATAAAACTAACTAAGGAATATTTATCCAAACAGATTATTTATTTAGATGTATAAAAGGATTTGCTAAATTAAGAGAATATAGTTATATTTTTGAAATAAAACATAAAATAATAGAACAAAAAATAAAAATTTAAAAGCTACTTTAGAAGCTTTTAATATAGATAAAAAGATACTTTTTAGAAAACAAGAAATTTATCACAAAAATAATGATAATTTAAATACCCTAAATACAAAATACACTAAAGTAAAAAATATAAGAAGTTCTTTTGATTTGGAAATTACTTTAAATATTAAAAGACTTAGGCATATTTATATAAATTTAGATAAAGAAAGATTGTATTATTTTTTAAAGCCTACCTCCTAGTGTTTCCACCATAGGAAGAATCATCTCTAAAGATAAAATGAGAATAACACTTACAAGAATTAATTATCTAGGCCAAAATAAAAGCTACAAGAGAAAGTTAAAAATAGATAACTAAAAAAATCTTAAAACAACTCCTATGAATACTTGGGCAATAGATACTATAAAATATGTCGATAATAAAATAAAATATATACTTACTATGATAGATTTAGTTACAAGAATTGATTATACTGTAGCTTTATCTCCTAAAAAGACAAGATATACTAGCATATCTTAAAAGTTTTGTTATTATCTTAAAAACTAATAATACTCATAAAAGAATTTAGTATACTCACAGATAATGGCTGTGAATTTAAAAAACTATGAATGTTTTATTTAAAGAACTTAATACTACTCATTATTATACTTATCTAAAGAATCTTAGAATGAATATTCATAATGAAATATTTAATAAAACCTTAAAAGAAGCATTTGCTAATCATTATAAAGATTTATTATTTATAGATCTTAAAGAATTTAATCAAGAAATGATTAAGTAGTTAGCAGCTTATAATACTATCTTGTTATATCCAACTTTAAAATATAAAGTCTCCTCATTTGCACTTCATCAATTAAGAAATATTTTTATTTGTTAGACTTTAAATCAATATTGTTTTTTCTTGCACTCTAAAAATTTTAATACATTACCTATTTAGCAAAAAATATCATTTTTTTACATTTTTACAATAAAATACAAAGCATGTGCAATATTAATTAATAAATCATACGCCTATTAAACTCGCCATTTATTCTTGTTAAATATATTTTATCTATTTTATTCTTTGTATTGTATTTTTAAAATTTCAATAATTTTAGAAATTTTAAATTAATTTGATTTCAATATTGCTAAAAAACATCTGTTGAAATAGATTATAAATTATTTTTATATAATGGTTGCGAAGGGGAGATTTGAACTCCCGACCTTCGGGTTATGAGCCCGACGAGCTAACCACTGCTCTACTTCGCGGCATCATATGAAGTGGATGGGGTAAAGGGATTCGAACCCCTGAATGACAGGACCAAAACCTGTTGCCTTACCGCTTGGCGATACCCCAATAGAAATTTTTTATTTAAATTAAAAGTGATATTATATATTATTTTTTATACAATGTCAAGAAAAATGCTATAATATTTTTAAAATATTTTCAAGGAATGATTTTATGGGATATATAAGTATAGAACAAGCTATAAAAGAACTTCAAGATGGTAAGATGTTGGTAATGGTGGATGCAGAAGATAGGGAAAATGAAGGGGATTTGATTTTCCCTGCACAATTTAGCTCACAAGAAAAAGTAAATTTTACCATCACTCACGCAAGAGGTGTGGTATGTGTAGCATTAAGTGAGAACTTAGCTAAAAAATTTGAACTACCTTTAATGGTACCTAAAAACACATCAAATCACGAAACAGCTTTTACTATCACTGTCGATGCAAAAAATGCAACAACAGGAGTAAGTGCCTACGAAAGAGATATGACTATACAAATTTTTGCTGATGATAATGCAAAGGCGAGTGATTTTGTGCGTCCTGGACATATTAATCCTTTGATAGCAAAAAAAGGTGGAGTTTTAGAAAGAACGGGCCATACAGAAGGAACAGTGGATTTATGTCGTTTGGCAGGATTAAAAGAAGCATGCGTAATATGTGAAATTGTTAAAGATAATGGAGATATGGCTAGAAGAAGCGATTTGCTTGAGTTTTGCAAAAAACATGATATTAATATGATTACTATTTCAGATTTAATCGAGTATCGTTTAAAAAATGAAAGTTTGATTTCTTTAATTAAAGAAGAAGAAAGTATTTTAGCAGGTTTTAAAGCTAAAAAAATGACTTTTAAAGATCACAATGAAAATGAACACATAGCTTTTAGCTTTGGCACTTTGAAAGAATGTGAGAATGTTAAATTTTATCTTAGTGGAAGCGACTTTGAGCTTCTAACTTCTAATAAATTTAATGAATTATTAAAACAGATTGAATTTTTAAGTCAAAAAGGTGGTGTAATCATTTTCATGAAAAATGAAAAACAAGAAAACATACAATTTAAAAATTATGGCATAGGAGCGCAAATTTTAAGGTATTTAAAAATTTCAAAAATCAAACTTCTAAGTCAAAATACCGATAAAGAATTTATAGGCTTAAAAGGCTTTGGGCTTGATATTACAAGCAGTGATTTTAAAGCTTAAATTCTAAAAACTTAAACTTATCGCCAAAGTTAAACATCAAATTTTTACTTTGGTTGATAAAGTTTTTATAAATTTGGAGGTTAATATTTTTAACTTGCTCGATAATTTCTTCTAAGCCAAAATCAATTAAGGCTTGATTTTGATTTTTATATTCTAAAACCTCAAAGCCCTCTTCTTTTAAAACTTGTAAAAAATGATCAAAATTTACATTATATGTAATATCGCTTTTAGCAAAAAAATCTTTTAAGTTTTCTTCAAAAAGATTATACACTTGGTG
Organism: Campylobacter lari; assembly: GCF_004357905.1. Taxonomy (NCBI): domain Bacteria; kingdom Pseudomonadati; phylum Campylobacterota; class Epsilonproteobacteria; order Campylobacterales; family Campylobacteraceae; genus Campylobacter; species Campylobacter lari. Next base: position 89,253 of record NZ_SMTT01000003.1, read on the forward strand.
ATTTTTATACATTCTAATACTAATTTTTTCTTCTTTTTTTGCATAATCAAAACACGCAAAAGTTAGTTTTTCACAGGTTTGTTTTAATTTGGATAAAAAGGGTTTATAAGAAATACAAAGCTCGCTATTAGTGATAGAATATTTTTCACATTCTTTTAAAAGATCTTCATTCATAGCTTTAAAAATAATGTTTAAATCATCATCAACATATGCCATTGTTCCATCTTTTATAAGCTCACACGCAAAACAATCAAATAATTCATTAGCGTAAAAAAAGGCGTTTTTAAAATGACATTCTTCTAAAGAATTATAAATTTTTACATCCAAATCATACTCATCAAAAAGTTTTTTTTGAACACATTTTAATTTTTCATGTGGCTCTATGATAAAACACTCAATCTGCTCTAAAATATCGGCCCTAAGAGTGTATAGAGCTTGTATAAAATCAAGCATTAAATGCCCTTCATTTGCCCCTATTTCTACAACTTCAACCGGTAAAATTAGCTTTTTATCATCTATAAGTTTTAAAAAATGATTAGCTAAGAGTGTTCCAAACAGATTTCCCACGCTAACTGCGGTATAAAAATCTCCATTTTTACCAACACTCACAGCTTGGGAGTAATATTTATCAATCCAATTTTGAAAAAACTCGCTAAAAACTATCATTATAAAGCATTAAATTTGGCTATAAAATCAAGTGGATCAACTTGCACACCATTAACTAAAATTCCAAAATGCAAATGTGGCCCTGTAACCCTACCGCTAGCTCCACTCAAACCTATAAGCTCACCTTTTTTTACCTTTTGTCCTACTTTTACATTAAGTTTTGATAGATGATAATACTGAGAATAAATCCCATATCCATGATCAATTACCACTGAATTTCCTGCATAATAACGATTTGAAGCAATCCTTACAATACCATCATTGCTAGCATAAATTTTTGTCCCACTTGCTGCTCTAAAATCAGTTCCGCTATGATAACTTTTAAGAGTATCATTAAACAATCTTGCTTTTCCAAAAGCACTTGTAATTTTACTTTCTAAAGGGTATGTAAAATTGCCTTCAAATAAAGCCATATTAGTATAAGTATTATAAACCTTAATAGCTTCTTGATATTCTTTGCTAATGCGATCAAGTGTTTCTTTAGGTGGATTAACCTTAGAAGCACTAACTTTTAAAAATTCTTTTTTATAGTTTCCTTCGCTAAATTTTATGTTAATTTCTTCTTTGGAATTATCTTTAAATTCAGCTATTAATTTTCTATCTTTAGGATTTTTATAAGGTATGGCTATACTAACAATGACTTTATTTTTATACTCAAAAAAAGGAAGTTTTTTAGAATTTGAGCTAATTTGTAAAAAATTATTTTTATCAAATTCTAAAAAAATTACTTGCCCTTTTACAAGCTCAATCTCTCTAGCTTCTAATGCAAATACCAAAAAACAAAGTAAAAAAAGAATTTTTCTCATACACTAAGCTCTTTAATATCAGCTATTTTTAAAAACTCACGATAAATTGCACATACTAAAGCTTGACGATTGTTTTTAATATTTTCATCTTTGTCATTAATCATTACTTTATCAAAAAAAGCATCAATTTGTGGTTTTAGTGCAAAAAGGCTTTCTAAAAGCTCTTGGGTGTTATTTTCTTTTGTTTTACACTGCATAAAAGCTTGGTATAAATCTTTTTCCTCTTGAGTGTTAAACAAATTTTCATTAATTTGAACTTCACTTAATATTGCAATATTTGCCAAGCGCTTAAAAGTAGCAAAATTTTGACTAAAATCTGCCTTATTTGCACTTTGTATTAAAGCTTTAATACAAGAATCAATATAAATAACATCATAAGTTTTAGAGCTAAGCACAGCTTTAACAAAAGAAGCATTAACCTCATAAAAAGTATATAAGCGCTCTAAGATAAAGTCTAATAAAATTTTCAAATCAAAGCTTTTATACTCACTAGCTATTGTTTCTAAAAATATCTTAAGATCAAAATTTTTATTTAAAGCTAGAATAATTTTTAAAACACCATTTGCTGCTCTTCTTAAAGCATAAGGATCTTTTGTACCACTTGGGATTTTCCCCATTGAAAAAAGCCCCACGAGTGTATCAAATTTATAAGCCAAAGCTACAATAGAACTAAATTCATTACTTGGCATAGCTGAATTATCGCCATTTGGAAGGTATTGTTCTTTAATCGCCAAAGCAAGCTCATCGCTCATACCCATAGCCTTAGCATAATAAGATCCCATAATGCCTTGAAGATCAGTAAATTCATACACCATTTGAGTACTTAGATCAGCTTTTGAGTATTCTATAGCTTTTAAAATTTCATCTTTTTGAGTATTAGCAAAAACTTCACAAAGCTTAGTAGCAATTTTTTGTTCTCTAATAATTTTATCTTTTAAGGTTCCAAGTCCTTCAAGATAAACCATTTGGCTTATTTTATCATTATTTAAACCCTGCGCTAAGTCATTTTTCCAAAAAAACATTGCATCACTTAATCTTGCTCTTAAAACTCTTTCATTTCCATTAATGATTTTAGAATAATCTTCACAAACCGCATTAGAAACTACAATAAAATGATTGCTTAGAGTATTGTTTTTAAATACTGCAAAATAGCGTTGATTTTCTCTCATAGAAGTAATTATCACTTCGCTTGGGATTTCTAAATACTCTTTTTCAAAATGCCCTAATAATGCCTTTGGATACTCTGTGATAGCTACAACTTCAGCTAAAAGCTCATCATCTTCTGCAATAGTAATATCATTTTCTTTTTCAAGTGTCTTTAACTGCTCAATAATAAGCTTTTTTCTTTGTTCTTGATCTAAAATAATATAATTTTGCTCTAGAGTCTTAAGATACTCATCAATATTTGAAAAAGCTATCAAATCATAACTAACACTTCTATGCACAAAAGTACTTTTTGCGCTTTTAACGCCATAACTTTCAAACTCAATCAATTCATCATTTAAAATACAGCAAAGCGAGCGGATAGCTCTAATAAATTCAAAGCTACCATCACCCCATCTCATAGTTTTACCAAAACTCAAGCTTTTTAAAAAAGCCTCGATCATTTGAGCTAAAACTGCTTTGCTTTGCAAGCCTTGTACTTGTTTTTGACAATACAATACTTCTTTACCCTTAATTTCTTTAAATTCAAGCTCTTCTTCTTTTAAACCACTTTTTTCTAAAAAGCTAAATCCTGCTTGAGTAAGCTTTCCATCTTTATAAGCTATCGCCTTAGGTGCACCTATAAATTCCACAAAAGAATCATCTTGTTTTTCTTTAAAATTTTCATGGATAAAAACCAATCTTCTAGGAGTATAGAAAAATTTAAATTCAGATTCTAAATGATACTCTTGTAAAATCTTTTCCCATTTTTTAGTAATATTTGGAAGTTCTTTTAATAAAGGAATAGCAGGAAGTTCTTCTGTGCCTATTTCTATTAACAATTTCATTTTACACTCTTTTTTAAAAATTTTTTAGTGTATTTTACCTATTTTTTTTAAAATCTTTCTTTGTTTTTAATTTTTCTTCTCTTTGTTTAGCTTTTTCTTGCATTTGGCGGTTAAAGCCAAACACAAGAAAAACCATAAAAGCTATAAACAAAGCAATAATAATATAATCTATCATTAGTCCCAACACTCTGCGTTTTTAATACCAAGCTTTGAAGCGCTAAACACTGGATCTCTACCTTGTCTTTTTTGCTCGCTAAAATCTTTTAATACCTTTTTCACTATACCACCAAGCAATAAAATAGAAATGATATTAATCGTAGCCATAAACGCCATAGTAGTATCAGCTAAATCCCATGCAAATTTTAAATCCATATTTGCACCAATAAAAATCATAAGCACGGCACTTGCTTTAAAAAGATTAATAATAATAGGATTTTGAGTAAGGTATTTAATATTTGCTTGAGCATAATAGTAATTTCCTATCAAAGAAGTAATAGCAAATAAAACTATACTAACAGTAGTAAAATGTACACCTAGATTTCCATAATATTCTTTCATGGATTCTTGTACTAAAGGTAGTGCTGTTAAAATAGGCTTACCGTCTACACCAATATTATTAGCATAAGCAAGTGAAAATAACACTAAAAATCCTGAACTTGTACAAATAATCACATCAATTAATACAGAAAATGCTTGAATAACCCCTTGTTTTGCAGGGTGAGTTGTAAGAGCAGAAGCTGCTGCATTTGGTGCTGAACCCATACCTGCTTCATTAGAAAACAATCCTCTTTTTATACCTATAACCAAAGCAGAACCTGCAAATCCACCAAAAATAGCTTCAAAATCAAAAGCGCTTTTAAAAATCATAGAAAACACTTCAGGAATTTTATCAAAATTCATAAACATCGCTATAATAGATAAACCAACATAAATCATCGCCATAATAGGAACGATGACCGAGCTTACTTTACCTATTTTAGTATGATCACCAAAAAACATATAAGCAGCAAAAATAGCCAAAATAGCCCCTATTACAATAGGCCACCAACTTTGCGAAAAACTTACTTCGCTAGCATCAACCATACCTTTATAATAAAACTCAAATGCTGAAGTCATAGTTTGACTTTGAAGTCCATTAAATCCATAAGCATAAGTAATGATTAAAATCACCGCAAATATAGCACCAAGCCATTTTAAATTTAAAGCTTTACTAATATAATAAGCAGGGCCACCTTTAAAACTTTTTCCATCACGACTTTTATAAACTTGTGCTAAAGTGCTTTCTGCAAAAGCCGAAGCGCCGCCAAAAAATGCCATAGCCCACATCCAAAACAAAGCACCAGGTCCGCCCAAAACAACCGCTACTGCAATACCTGCAATATTTCCTATACCAACTCTTGAAGCTGTTGAAATCATCAAAGCCTGAAAAGGAGTAATATGGTGTTTTTCATGTTTTTCTTGCTTTTCTGTCAAAATGTCAAACACATAAGGAAGCATTCGAAATTGCACAAAACCCGTCAAATAACTATAATAAAACCCTACAATAATAAGCAAAATAACCAAAATGGAATAATACTGATTATTTACAAAGCCAACAAATTGGGATATTAAATCCATATTTATCTCCTTTTTATAATTTAATCGAGTGTAAATTTATCATAAAAAAATGAATTTGCTACAAAAAAATATAATTTTATATTAATTTTATTTTATTTTTTACAGCTATGTGAAAATTTAACTCACGATATTTACCAAAAAAACACATAAAAATGCTTTTAAGTAAAAAGAAAACTTAATTTTTATACACTTAGTTTTTTTAAAATTTTATAAGGTGTTTAAATTGAAACAAAATACGATGAAAATTTTTGTATTTTTTGCCATTATTGTTTTTTGGGCTTATTTTTCATTTCCTATTGAAATTTTACAAGTTAAAGATCAAAATGGCTTAGCTACAGGAGAATATGCTTATACTATAGAAGCCAAAGCTTATGTTCATAGTTATTTCACAACACTTGGCTTAACAGTGGGTGGAATTTTAATAGGAATAGCACTTGGTTTTTTCCTAGCATTTTTAAGATTTTTAGAAATCCAAAGTTTAAATTTCATCATAGATGAATACATAGACATTATACGCGGAACCCCTCTGCTTTTACAGCTTTTGATTTTTTCAGTAGTGATTTTTGCTACTTGGAGTGATAATTTTTATGTAGCTATTATCGCACTTGGACTTAATAGTTCTGCTTATGTAGCTGAAATCGTAAGAAGTGGAATTCAAAGTGTAGACAAAGGACAAATGGAAGCATCAAGAGCAATGGGGCTTAATTATTCTGCTTCTATGAGACTAATCATCTTTCCGCAAGCGATTAAAAATATCTTACCTTCTTTAATGAATGAATTTATTTCTTTATTTAAAGAAACTTCAATAGTGGGCTATATTAGCGTTATGGATATTACCATGCAAAGTAAAAGCTTACAAGCAATTTATTACAACCCTAAACCTATTATTTTTACAGGGCTTGTATATTATGTAAGCGTTAAAATTTTAACACTGATTGCAAGATTTATAGAAATGAGATTAAACAAACATGATTAAAATAGAAAATTTGATTAAAAAATATGGAGATTTAGAAGTTTTAAAAGATATTAGCATTGAAGTACATAAAGGTGATATTATTGCTATTATAGGGCCTAGCGGAGGTGGAAAAAGTACTTTTTTACGCTGTTTAAATAAACTTGAAACACCAGATAGTGGTAATATTTATATCAATAATATCAATATACTTGATAAAAAAACAGATATCAATAAAATTCGACAAAAAGTAAGCATGGTATTTCAACATTTTAATCTTTTTAATAATAAAAATGTTTTGGAAAATTTATGCCTAGTGCCAGTACAAACAAAAATCATGGGTAAAGATGAAGCAGTAAAAAAAGCACGAGAATTACTCAAAAAAGTTGGCCTAAGTGATAAAGAAAATTATTTTCCTCATAAGCTTTCAGGTGGACAAAAACAGCGTATTGCCATAGCAAGATCATTAATGATGAATCCTGATGTGATTTTATTTGATGAGCCAACTTCAGCTTTAGATCCTGAAATGATAGGTGAGGTTTTAAATATCATGAAAGAAGTAGCTAAAGAAGGTCTAACCATGCTTGTAGTTACACATGAAATGGGATTTGCAAGAAATGTAGCTAATCGAATTTTCTTTATGGATAAAGGCATTATAGCAGTAGATGAATGTCCTAAAATAGCTTTTGAAAACCCAAAAAATGAAAGATTGAAAGAATTTTTAAATCAAGTTTTAAATCATTAAAATTTTTCAAAAGAGGCAAAATTTTGCCTCAAAGCTTCATAGCTCACTATACCCACACTCGTAGCTAAATTTAAACTTCTACCACAATCTTTCATCGGTATAGTAATAGTATTTTCCCATTTTTTTTGCATTAAATCCATAGGCAAACCAAAACTTTCACTTCCAAAAAATAAAAAATCACCTTTTTGATAATTTACATCAAAATAAGCTTGAGTAGTTTTAGTTGTCGCAAAGAAAAATCTATCTTGAAATTTTTCATACTCTTTTAAAAAATCTTCTAAATTATCCCATAAAAAAGGATTTAATTTTTTCCAATAATCAAGTCCTGCTCTTTTAACTGCCTTTTCATCAATACTAAAAAGTGGATTGATAATATGTAAAGCAAAACCTGCATTAAAACACATTCTGCCTATACTTCCTGTATTTTGTGGTATGCGAGGTTCAACTAAGACTATATGAAACATCTTTTTCCTTGAAATGGTGTCCCCAGCAAGGTTTGAACTTGCGACCTCAGAATTAGGAATTCTGCGCTCTATCCAGCTGAGCTATGAGGACAAATATTTTTATTATTTTAAGAAAAAATTTATTTTATAGAGCTTAAATTTTAAGCTCTATAAAAAAACATTTTGGATTTTCATCAAAACCTAAAACTCCATTATGCGCATCAATAATTTGTTTTGATAAAGAAAGACCTAAACCATTACCTTTTAATTTAGTTGTTTTAAAAGCCTCAAAAACCATTTTTTTATCTTTGATACTTACACCATTATCATAAACTTTAATAAAAACCCTATCTTCTTTTTGTTCGCACTTAACCTTTATATAACCATCATCATTTTCGCTTTCTTCAATAGCATCTATGGCATTATAAAGTAAATTTTGCAAAACTAAAGCAAGTAAAGATTTATCTGCATTGATTTTTAAATCTAAAAATTCAAATTTAAAATCGATATTAGCTAGATAATTATAAGTTCCAATAGCTTGCTCACACTCATCTTGTAACTCCTGTAAATTAAACTCATTTAAATTAACATGTACTCCTTTTGTAAAAAGTAAAGTAGAATTTACAATACGCTCTACTCTTGAAATTGCTTTTTGGATTTCTAAAACTATATGCTTATTTTTTAACTCACTTCTTTCAAACAAAGTAGAGCTTAATAAAGAAATAGAACCTATAGGATTGCGTATTTCATGCGCTAGATGTGCTGCAACTGTTCCCATGCTAGCTAACCTTTCATTTCTTTTTTCATCACTAATATCTGTTGCATTTACTATAAGTTTATCAGTATGAGAGGTGATTTTGATTAGATAAAATTTATGATCAAACTCAAGCTCATAATGTGTTTTATCAAGATCAATGCATTCTAAAAGCTTTGGCTTTTGTGTAGCTAGGTTGTTTTGCAAAATAATATTTTTATTTGCGTCTAAAATCCACAAAGCCATAGGCAAAACCTCTATAATCTCACTTACCATTTGTCTTAATGCAGTGTAGTTTTCATTAAGTTGCTTATATTCATTTTCTATAACATAGGTTTGCTCTATTAAGGCTTTTAATCCTTGTTGTAAGTTTTCTTTTTCACTAGAATCTAAACTTTTTAAAATATTCTCATCCACACTTAATCCTTAATTAAAAATTGAAAATCTTCTAAAGTATATAAAAGCAAATTACGCTCCTTATTTAAAATAAGCTCTTTACTAAAGCCACTCTTTGAAAAAAGCACATATAAATTAGGTTGAATTTGCAACTGTTTTGCTTTACTTTTTAAAATATTTAAAACATTTTTACATATTTTTCTTTCTTTAAATTTAACTTCACCTAAAACACAAAAATTGTTTTCATGATAATACAAGTCTATTTCATGATAATAATTCCAAAAACTATACACTTGATCCACTTTAAGTTTTTTTGCTAAAAATTCTTTACATAAAAGTTCAAAAGTAAAACTTTGGTATTTTTCCAAATTTTCTTGGATAAGTTCTATTAATTCATTGTATTTTTTCATCGCGATTAAATTAAGTTTAGGATATATAAAATAAAAGAAAAATCTTAATCCTTGATTTTTAAAAACAACCTTATCTTGTATATTATAAGAGCGTAATTCTTTTTTAACTTTCTGTCTTTTGTTTTTTATAATTGGCTTTTCTTGACTTTTTTCTAAGATCAAAATATTTTTCTCTAAAAGTTTATTAATAAGTCCTAGAGCCTGAAAATGCGGAATAGATTTATTAATAGAATAGCGTTTTCTATCGTTTTTACTTAAAACACTCAAAGCTTTTAAAGCATTCTCATCTAAATTTAAAGAAGCTAAAATATCAAAGGCTTTCAAAATAAAAACATTTAAGATATTTTCATATAAACTTAATTTCAAATCAAATTCAAACTCATCAAAAATACTATAAAAATCAAAAATACTTTCAAGCTCCAAAGTTTCACAGCGTTTTGAAAAATCACCAAATTTTATAATCACATCCTTAAAATAAATATTTTGTATGTTATAATTTTAACAAAAAATTAGAGGATTTTTTTTGGATATTGAAAAACTAAAACAAGATATTATTTTAAAAAAAGGAATATATTATTTTGATTTTACAGCTAGCGCTTTAGCACTAAAAAGCATAGAAAAAGAAATTAAAAAAATTCTTACCACCTATGCAAATACACATTCAGATAGCTCTTTAAATTCTTTTATCACACAACAGCATTATGAAAACGCAAGAATAAATTTAAAAAAATACCTTGAATTAGATGATAGTTTTGCTCTTATAGCTTGTGGGAATGGATCTTCAGCAGCTATAAAAAAATTTCAAGAACTTTTAGGTCTATATATACCACCACTTATTAAAGAAAAATATTTTAAAAATACAGACAAAAATACCTTACCTTTGGTTATAGTTGGACCCTATGAACACCATTCTAATGAACTTTCATTTAGAGAAGCTTTGTGTGAATGCGTTCGAGTGCCCTTAGATAAAAATGGAGAATTAGATTTTAATTTTTTAGAAAAATTATTACAAAAATCCAAAAACAGACAAATCATAGCAAGCTTTAATGCAGCTTCTAATGTTACAGGAATTTTAAGTGATTATAAAAAAATTTACACTTTAATCAAACAACACAACGGTATAGTTGCTTTTGATATTTCCACTTTAGCTCCTTATGCTAATTTAGATCCTAAATTTTATGATGCAGTGTTTATTAGCTCTCATAAACTACTTGGAGGTGTAGGATCTTGTGGCTTACTTGTTATCAAAAAAAATCTATGTGGCAATACCCCTAGCTTTGCAGCAGGCGGAACTGTGGGCTATGTTTCAAGAACATCTCAACAATATTTATGCGAAGTTGAAAATTTAGAAGAAGGTGGCACACCTGGAATTATTCAGCTTATTAGAGCAAGTTTGGCTTTTAAAATACGCAATGAAATAGGTTTAAAAAATATAGAAAAAAAAGAAAAAGAACTTTGTGAATATTTTTTCAAACAATGTACAAATTTTCCAAAAATGATCTTATATGCAAAAAATATCACTAATAGATTACCTATTTTTGCTTTTAATATAGAAGGAATTTCTCCTTTTGATTTAGCTTATAAACTAAGTAAAACTTATAAGATAGAAACAAGAGCAGGTTGTGCTTGTGCAGGACCTTATGGGCATGATTTACTCAATCTAAAAGACAATCAAGAATTAAAATCTAAACCAGGTTGGCTAAGAGTGGGTTTTCATTATACGCATACAAAAGAAGATATGGAATATTTTTTTAAAGCCTTGAATATAAGTATCAAGGCTTTAAGTTAATTATTGTAAATCGTATTTTTCTACGATTTTTTGGTAAGTACCATCAGCTTTAACTTTTTCTAAACCTGCATTAATTTTTTGAACAAGCTCACTTTGTTTTCCTTTATCAAAAGCTATACAAAACCCTGAACTTCCATCATTTTCTTCTAAAAATGCTTCTAGCTCTTCATTAGTTTTTAAATAACCTTTACCAATATCTTTATCCGTTAAAACTGCATCTACTTTGCCAGCTTTTAAAGCTAAAATTGCTGCTAACATTTCTTCACTTGCAACCACTTGAGCATTTGGAATAGTCTTAGCAGCACTTTCTTGAATAGTTCCAAGTTGAACACCTATTTTTTTACCTTCCAAACTTTGTTTATCGCTAATACTAGAATCTGTTTTTAATTTTAAATATAAATTTTTAGTATTGAAATAAGTATCACTAAAATCCATACTTGCTAATCTTTGAGGAGTTGAACTCATAGCAGAAGCTATCATATCAATCTTTCCAGCTTTTAAGGCAGGAATTAAACCATCAAAACTCATATTTACCCATTCAAGTTTTAAATTTTCTCTTTTAGCAATTTCTTCCAATAAATCAACATCAAAGCCGGTAATTTTTGCATCTTTAATAAAATCAAAAGGAGGATAATTTGCAGCTATACCTACTTTATAAACTTTTTCACCAGAAGCACTAGCTTGATTTTTATCGCTTGAACAAGCACCTAAAGCTAATATACCAAATAACGCTAAAACAACATATAATATTTTTTTCATTTTTTTCCTTTGTTAAAATTAAAATAAAATTGATAAATGATTATAATGTGTTTAAACGCCTGTATTTCTTCATATCCGCCTCCTTTATAATAAATGTGAGCATAATTATAGCAGAAAAAAGTTTTTTGTAAAGAGTTGTTATAGAATATTTTTTATTTAAGTTAATTTTTATATATTTTAATTAATGAGTTTAAATTTTTACCTTCTTGCTAATCATTAAAACATAACCTATTCCAAGACAAATAGACCACATAGAACTGCCGCCATAACTTAAAAGTGGCACAGCAACTCCTTTTAATGGAGTTAAAGAAATAATTCCAAAAGCATTCATAAAAAATGAAAATAATAAAAGTAAAGCTACACCTGAACAAAATAAAAAATGGACCTTATTTTCACAACGCCCAGCAATTCTAAAAATTCTAAGTATGACCATCAAATAAATCAAACATATAATGCTTAATCCTAACAATCCTATTTCCTCAGTAATCCCTGATAAAACAAAATCCGTATGCACCTCACTTAAAAATCCCAATTTAAAAGTTCCAAGACCCAACCCTTCTCCAAAAAATCCACCATGAGCTATAGCATTTAAACTATGTGAAATTTGATAAGGTTCTGAGTTATGGCTTACTCTTAAAGCACTTGCTAGCCAATCAGGAAAAAAAGGTAAAAACGCATCTTGGATATTTCCCCACCAAGCAGAAATACGCTGAATTCTTCTTTGATTACTTAAAATCACCAAAACCCCAATCATTCCAACAATAACCACGCCAAAAACAAAAAGTCTTTTACTAGCTCCTGCAAAAAATGCTAAAGCAAAAACCAAGAAAAAAGAGATAACACTTTGGCCTAAATCATTTTGTGTCATATAAATATAGCCAATAACAAAAGCAGCTAAAATAAAATAAGGAATTAAAATTAAAACTTCGTGTTTGATTGCTTTTTTGCTATCATCAATTCTTCTTGTATAAGACCAAGCAAGGAAATAAATCAAACCTATCTTAAAAAATTCAACAGGAGAAATAGATAAAGGACCAAGCCTGATCCACCTTTTAGCACCACCTGCTGCAGTAGCAAGAAAGGTAGGTAAAAAAGGCAAAATAAGTATAAATAAAAAAGAGATTAACAAAACACTTATCATTAAATAATGTGCCATTTTACTATCAGGATTTAATCTTGAAACAAAATAAATAATAGCTATACCACTAAGTCCAAAAAAAAGCTGTCTGATGAAAAAATGAAATTCATTATATTCTAAATAAAGCACAGTAAAAGCACTTAAAGAATATGAAAAAAGTATCCCTATAGTTATTAGAATGCAACTTAAAAAAAATAATTTTCTATCAGCAACCAAAATTTCTTCCTAGAATTTTATAAAAATTAATTTTAATAAATTGCAACTTAAAATGATGTTATTTGGAGATTATGTATTGTTTTTATATAAAGATTTTAAACTCTCATAAGCAAGCTGAATTTTTTCAAATTCCTCACGACAATAAGCTTGTTCGATTTTGCTTTTACCTTGATGGCGATCAGGATGATAAATTTTAACTAAATTAAGATAATTTTGTCTAATAGTAGCAAAATCATCACTAGAATTACATCCTAAAGTTTGGAAATAATTCTCAAAAAGTTTAGCCAAAGCATTAAATTTCCAATTAGTATTGGCTTTATTTTTCATTTTATTTCTAAATTCTAAAAGTTGAGTTTCATTGATTGTAAAATCCACACAATATTTTAAATGCTCATTTACGCTTGCTAAAATTTCTAAAAGATTTAAAGTATTATCATCTTTGTATTCTACTGAAAAAATACAATTTTTCTCATCATACATGCTTTTATGATCTTTAAAATATTGCTCTAAATATACAGCAAACATTTTTTCATTAGAACTTAAAGTTATTAAGATATTTTTTTGCGCAAAACCTATTTTAGCAAAGATTACAGGCTTTAAAGTATTTGCTTGAGCAAGATTTAATTTAAAGGTCTTATAATGCGCAAAAGCAAGATTATCGATTTGGTTTCCAGTATTTTTTTTATACTTGTGATTAACAAGTTTTAAAAAATATCTTCTTTGAGGAATTTCATTTTCCACAAAAAAAGATAGGGTTTTATTTTTATTTCCTATGACTTTAGAAAAATTTTTACGGATAAGATCTTGAAAATATTTAAACATTAAAAAATCATCAGTATTAACACTAACAGATTCTAAAGTTTGCACTACTTGCATAAAATCCTCTCTATAAACCTAACTCCACAAAAATGCCTGTTCATCTAAAGCACTAGTGTGTTTTAAAATTTCATTTGGACTATAATCGGCTTTATACGATAAAGATTGACACCCTTTTACAAAATATCCTAAATAAATATATTTTAATTTTTTTAATTGCGCAAGCTTGATTTCTGTTAAAAGCGAGTATTTTCCAAGACTTAGATGTGAAAAATCAGGATCATAAAAACAATATATACTAGAAATTCCATCTTCTAAAATATCAATCAAATCAACACAAACTAACTTATTATCTATATAAAAATCAAGTTCATATCCAAAAGTACCTGCATTATCTACATAAAGATTGTAATATTTTCTAAAATTTAAATCATAAATTTTCCAATTTCTTTTATCTTTTTGATAATGGTGGTATTTTTCATAAAGCAATAAATGCTCATCACTTAAAGAAGGTTTTTGTAAGATTATTTTAGTAGCTATATTTTTTTTTAAAACCCTACGATAGCTTTTACTAAAATGGAAATTTTCTACCAAAATACGCAAATTTTGACATTCATTACAATCATTACATATTGGTCTTGAAAAATATGAACCAAAGCGACGCCAACCTCTTGAAACTAATTCTTGATTTTGTGCTTTGTTAATAAAAGATATATAATTATACTCATTTCTACAATATCTATTTTCAAGATAAGGACATTCTTCTTCTAAAGTACAAAAACCAATAATATTATTCATTAGATCTTTTTAATATCACTATTTTTTACAAATTCCATAAATTCATTAGCTAAACGCTCTTCTTTTAAAAACATATCTTCAAATTCTTGTTCTTGCTTTTTATCTTCATTTTGCTTAGCTAAGTCTTTTTGTATAGCATCTAAGTCAGTATTTTTCATACTAACTCCGCTTTTACTCGCTTTAACCTTTTCTTTTTTTGTTTGACTTTGTTCTTTTTGAAGTGCTTTTTTTATATCTTTTAATTCATCTAAAAAACTCATGATTGCCTACTTTCTTTTATCTTTTGTAAGGCTGCAGCTATAGCAGCAATTACTTCTTCTTTATTTTCTTGGTGTCTATCTTCTGTCTTTTCCAAAAGCTCTTCCATATGTGTTTCTATGAAAGAAGTATCAAAATACCCTCTTCTAAATTCTCTTATTTTGGTAATTGCAATCAAAAATGGAACAGTTGTTCTAATATCATCAATCACAAATTCTTTCAAAGCTCTCTCAAGTCTATTAACTGCACTATCATAACTTGAACCCTTAACAATTAATTTTGCAAGTAAAGAATCATAATAAGGTGGCACAGTATAGTCCTTATATAAATGACTATCCACTCTCACAGATGGCCCTAAAGCTGGAAAATACTCTGTAATTTTACCTGGACTTGGAATGAAATTTTTCCATACATTTTCTGCTGTAATCCTAGCTTCTATCGCAAAACCTCTTGGTTTTATATCGCTTTGCTCAAGATCTAAAATTTCCCCATTTGCTATACGAATTTGTCTTGTGATAAGGTCAATCCCCGTAATTTCTTCAGTAATTGGGTGTTCTACTTGAATTCTTGTATTCATTTCCATAAAATAAAATCTATTATAATCATCAAGTAAAAACTCAACCGTCCCAACATTCGTATAACCTACAGCTTTTGCAGCAGCTACTGCAGTAACTCCTATGGTTTTTCTTAGTTTTTCTGAAATACTTGGGCAAGGTGCTATTTCAATGATTTTTTGATGTCTTCTTTGTATTGAGCAATCTCTTTCACAAAGATGAATAATATTACCATAATTATCTGCTAAAATTTGAAATTCAATATGCCTTGGATTAATAACATATTTTTCCATAAAAACTTCATCATTTTTAAAAAAACTTAGCGCTTCTCTTTTGCATGCTTCAAAAGATTTTTCCAAATCCTCTTCTTTATGTACTACGCGTATGCCTCTACCGCCACCACCGCCACTAGCTTTTAAAATTACAGGATAGCCTATTTTTAAAGCTTGGAGTTTGATTTCTTCTAATGTACAATGATTTAATTTTTCAGTACCTGGAACTACAGGGATTCCATTTTTTTTCATTAAATATCTTGCTATATTTTTATTACCCATTTTGCGGATAACATCTGATTTTGGACCTATAAAGATAATCCCTGCTTCTTCGCATTCTTTTGCAAATTCATAATTTTCACTTAAAAAACCATATCCAGGATGTATAGCATCAGCTCCACAAGCTTTAGCAATCTCAACTATTCTTTTACCATCTAAATACCCTCTTATGGCATCAGTTCCTATTCTATATGCTTCATCAGCAACTTTTACATGCAAACACTCATAATCAGGTTCAGTATAAATAGCAACACTTTGTATATGCAAATCTCTACAAGCACGGATTACCCTTACTGCAATCTCACCTCTATTGGCTATTAAAATCTTATGTATCATGACTTTGCCTTAAGCTAAAATATTAAAAAGAAGATTAGCATAAAAATATAAAAATTCTATAAAAATATTTATTTTTGCTAATTTTAAGAATTTTTTGATAAAATTACTCTTTATTTTTGCGCCCATAGCTCAGCTGGATAGAGCATTTGATTGCGGTTCAAAAGGTCAGAGGTTCGAATCCTCTTGGGCGTACCACTTACTTCTTTTTTACAGAAAATTCATCCAAATCCAATTCTTTTTTATCTTTAAATTGATACCATAAAAATAAAATAAAAAATATCGTTAAAATCACAGCTAAAATATAGTAAGTTCCGTATTCATTTTCAGATAAAAATAAATTCTTGGTATTCATACCAAAAAATCCAACGATTAAATTTAAAGGTAAAAAAATTGCAGACATAATACTTAAAAAGTAAATATTTTTATTTATTTTTTCATTTCTTGCGGTATTAATATAAGTGTAAATCCCTTCTAATCTTGATATATTTTCTTTAATATTTTTTTCCAAAACAGCTAAATTTAAAATAATTGTTTTTAAACTTTTCTTTATAAAATGATGCTTACTATGACAAATTTTACAAGCCTCTAAAACAGAAGAAACCATGTTATAACTTTTACTAAGCTTGACTTTTAATATAAAATATTTTGTCAAGAAATTCTTTACTTTTTTATTTTCTAAAATCAACTCCTCTCTTTTTTCTATAGAAAGGTTAATGGTATTATTTTTTTCTTTTTCATTTTGCAAAATTTCTTTTAATATAGCTATAAATTCCGTATTAGAAAATAAAATCAAATTTTCATCTTTATACTCAAAAATTTGATTTTCTTTAAAAACAAATACACTTTTAGAATTTTTAGTTATATCTAGAGTGAAAATATCAAAATCATCAAATTCATAATAAGCATTTGATATATTAATATTGCTAATAATTTGTTTTAAAGTATCATTTAACACATTCTTTGCCTATAAAATTCTTTTCTAAAATTTTCAAATTCATCTTTAATAATAGCTTCACGCATTTGCTTGACCAAATTTAAATAATAGTGTAAATTATGAATACTTGCAAGTCTAAAAAAGGTTAATTCTTTGGCTTTAAATAAATGATTTAAATAGGCCCTTGAAAAATTCTTACATGTATAGCAAGAACATTTGCCGTCTATAGGAGCATGATCAGTGATAAATTCTGCTTTTTTGATATTAAATTTTCCAAAGCTAGTAAATAAAGTACCATTTCTTGCATTTCTTGTTGGCATCACGCAATCAAACATATCCACACCTCTTGCTACATTTTCTACTAAATCTTCAGGCGTG
The DNA here is from genome assembly GCF_004357905.1 of Campylobacter lari. Lineage (NCBI taxonomy): Bacteria > Pseudomonadati > Campylobacterota > Epsilonproteobacteria > Campylobacterales > Campylobacteraceae > Campylobacter > Campylobacter lari. The sequence continues at coordinate 106,560 of NZ_SMTT01000003.1, forward strand.
CCAACTCCCATTAAATATCTAGGGCGATTGTTATCCACATAAGGCATCATAGCTTCAACCGTATCATACATAGCCTCATTTTCTTCTCCCACGCTTAATCCACCTATAGCAAGTCCATCAAAATCCATCTCGCAAAGTGCTTGAGAGCAAATTTTTCTAGCTTCAAAATCAGTCCCACCTTGGATAATACCAAAGATATTTTGCCCTATTCCCACACCTTGACTTTGTTTTAACTTATGATAATCAATAGCTTCTTTTGCCCATTTTATAGTGCGTTTTAGAGAAAGTTCTATCCTTTCTTTACTTGCAGGTAAGGCCACTAAATCATCTAAAATCATCATAATATCTGAATTAAAATCATATTGTGCATCTAAAACACTTTGTGGGGTAAAATAGTGCAAACTTCCATCGATATGACTTTTAAATTGAATACCTTTTTCATCAGGTTTTGAATTTTTACTTAAAGAAAAAGCTTGAAAACCTCCACTATCTGTTAAAAAAGAGCCTTCAAATTTACTAAAACCGTGCAGGCCACCCATTTGCTTAATCACTTTAGAACCAGGCCTTAAATACAAATGATAAGTATTTGCTAAAATAATTTTTGTATTTAAAATCTCACTCATATCAACAGCATCTAAACTTTTAATCGCAGCCAAAGTTCCAACGGGCATAAAAATAGGAGTTAAAATTTCACTATGTGTAGTTTTTATACGACAAGCTCTAGCATTTGCACTTTTATATTGAACTTCAAATTCCATTATTTTTCCTATATTTTTTGCATAATCATACCAAAGACTTGCTTATAAGTTTTTTTGAAAGAAAGCCTGTTTTTAACAGGCTTAAGAAATTAGTAGTTTTTTACAAATTCAACGATTTTTTCACAACCTTCAATAATATCTTTTTCATTAGTTGCATAAGAGAGCCTAAAATACCCTTCCATGCCAAAACCAATACCTGGCACCAAAGCTACTTTTTGCTCTTCTAGCAGTCTTTTACAAAATCTCATAGAATCATTATCAACTTCTTTGCAAGATATAAATAAATAAAAAGCTCCTTGTGGAATTTGTTCTAATTTTAACTTATCGCTTTTGGCTAAAATTTCACAAGCTAATTCTCTACGCTTTAAAAAGGCTTGTCTCATCATTTCAATATCATTATCTGCTTTTCCAAGTAAGGCTGGTAAAGCTGCGTATTGGATGATTGAACAAATATTTGATGTACTTTGCCCTTGTAGTTTTTTAACAGCATTATTAAACTCGCTCATTTTACTTGCCATGTATCCAAAACGCCACCCTGGCATAGCACCACATTTGCTAAGACCATTAATACTTACAGTTCTATTTAAAGCATCTTCACTAACTTGTGCAAAAGCACAAAATTCTCCATCATAAACTAATTTTTCGTAAATTTCATCACTTAAAACTACTATTTTAGTTCCTTCTAAAACCTTAGCTAAAGCACTTATTTCTTCTTTAGAATATATAGCTCCTGTAGGATTTGATGGAGAATTAAACATCAAAACCTTAGTTTTTGAAGTAATAGCTTGTTTTAATTGTTCTGGGGTGATTTTAAATCCATTTTTTGCCTCACCTTCTATAAACACAGGAGTTGCGCCTGCAAATTTTACCATTTCAGGATAACTCACCCAATAAGGACTTGGAATAATAACCTCATCACCTTCTTCAACTAAACACTCAATCGCCATAAACAAAGAATGTTTAGCACCAACATTGGTAATGATTTCACTTGTTTTATAATCTAAACTATTATCATTTTTAAATTTATATTGTATAGCCTCTATAACTTCTTTTATACCCACAACTGGCGTATAAGCTCCACAACCTTTTTCAATAGCTTCAATTGCTGCTTTTTTAATGATTTCTGGAGTATCAAAATCAGGCTCACCTGCCGAAAAACTAATAACTTTCTCACCATTTGCTTTTAAAGTTTTGGCTATATCAGTCATTACTAAAGTTAAGGATTCTCCTAAATTTTGAGATCTTTGGCTTAGCATTTTCTATCCTTTTATCTTATACTAATTTTAATTTTTGTAATTGTTACAACTTGGAGCTTAAAAAATTCTACGAGTAAAATCAAGATTGTATATTTTTAAAAAATTTTGTGTAGAAACTATACATTTTCTACACAAACTATTTTTATTTGTTTCTTTGGGTAATTATTCTAAAGCTTCTATGTCGCTTTCATTATGATGAATAAAGCGTTCATCTTTTTCTATAGTTTCAACTAAACGCCCTACTCTTTCCCATCTAACTTTTTTATTTTCATCCCATGAAAAATAAATAAACCAAGGTTGCCCAACTATATATTTATAATCTACACTTCCCCAAAATCGACTATCGCTAGAATGATCACGGTTATCGCCCATCATAAAATATTCATTTTCAGGTACTTTATAATAATAAGCATTAAAACCATAAATATTATTAGCACCTAATTCATCAAAAGAAGCAGGCTTCATAGCAAATTGCCCCAAATTTAAATAGCGAAAAAATACACTGTCTATATCCACTCTAGAATCATAATGTATTCCTTTTTCCACAAAAGGCTCTTTTACAAAAAGTCTTCCGCCTATGATTTTTGTTTTATTAGGATAATAATCTTTCATATGTTCATCACCCTCAACCATACGCACATATAAGGTTTTATTTGCAAAAACTACTTCATCTCCGCCTTTGGCCACACATCTTTTTACATAGTGGATTTTTGGCTCATGCGGATATCTAAATACCACAATATCCCCTCTTTTAGGACCTTCACCACTTACTAAATGTCCATTTTTATTAAAATCAGGTAAAACAGGAATTTCCACCCAAGGAATATGCGGGGTTGGAATACCATAAGAAAATTTTTTTACAAATAAAAAATCCCCTACTAATAAAGTATTTTTCATAGAACCGCTTGGTATAGTAAAAGCTTGTATAAAGAAAAATATAATCAATAAAACAACTACTAAAGTTCCCGTCCAAGATTGTGTAAATTTATAAATTTTCTTCAAAAATTTCATTTTTTTATCCTATTTTTAGCTGATTTTATAGTATTTTCTAAAAGCATAGCAATAGTCATAGGCCCTACTCCACCTGGTACAGGAGTGATATAACTAGCTTTTTTACTAACATTTTCAAAATCGACATCGCCTACTATTTTTCCATCAACTCTATTAATCCCAACATCAATTACCACCACACCTTCTTTAACCATATCTTCTTTTAAAAGATTTGGACAACCTGCTGCTACGATAACAATATCAGCATTTTTTGTATAAGCTTTTAAATCTTTTGTATAAATGTGACAAATACTCACACTAGCATTAGCATTTAACAAAAGAGTGGCCATAGGACGGCCTACTATATTTGAAGCTCCTATTACAACTACACTAGCTCCTTGTAATTTTATATCATAATGTTCTAAAATTTTCATAACGCCTAAAGGTGTACATGGTAAAAAACCACCTTTTAAATTAAGATTTAAATTTCCGACATTAAAGGGGTGAAAGCCGTCTACATCTTTATTAAAGTTAATACTTTCTAAGATTATATCTTTATTAATATGCGATGGCAATGGAAGTTGAACTAAAATTCCATCTATACTATCATCATGATTTAAAGTATTAATCAAAGCCAAAAGCTCATTTTGAGTTGTATTTACATCAAGTTTATAAACTAAAGACTTAATTTCACATTGCTCGCAAGCTTTTGCTTTAGAACCCACATAAGTAGCACTAGCAGGATCCTCGCCTACTAAAATTACAGCCAAACAAGGCTCTATACTTTGAGCTTTAAGTTCTAATACTTCTTGTTTTAAATTTTCTTTTAACTTATCACTTAGCTTTTTACCATCTAAAAGTGTCATTTCTTTCCTTAAATTTTATAGCTTTCTTTAACTTAAAAAATTGTATCATAACAAAACTTCTTTTTTTGTTAAAGGCAATGAATGAAAATTGTATTATTTTTATTTTTTATAATTTATGGTGCTTGGGCTGAAGATTTTATCTCTCCTAAAGAATACCAAGAGTCCCTTTACAAAAATCCAAGAGGCATAAGTTGTGCTAAATGTCATGGCGATGGAGGTCAACAAATACTAGGTTATTACACTAAAAATGGAGAAAAAATTCCTTTTATTGTGCCAAGTATTAAAAACATTCCTTATACGCGTTTTAGAAAAATTCTAAATCAACCTCAAGAGGCAAAAAGCATTATGCCAACTTACTCGCTAACAGAAGATGAAATAAAATCACTTTATGATTATATTACTAGCAATAAAAGGAGTAAAAAATGAAAAACAATAAAAAAGCCTTTGAGGAAGCTTGTGAGCATATAGCAGGTGGGGTAGATTCCCCAGTGCGTGCTTTTGCAAGTGTAGGTAGCAATCCTTTATTTATCAAACAAGGCAAAGGTGCTTATATTAGCGATATAGAAGAAAATACTTATATAGATTATGTGCAAAGTTGGGGACCTTTACTTTTTGGACATTGTGATGAGGATATTGAAAAAGCTTGTAAAAAAGCATTAGAGCATGGCTCGAGCTTTGGTGCGCCAACTTTAGCTGAAACTAAATTGGCCAAATTTATCTTAAAAGATTGGCCACATTTGGATAAAATCCGTTTTGTAAGTAGTGGCACTGAAGCTACTATGAGTGCTATTCGTCTTGCAAGAGGATTTAGTAAAAAAGATAAAATCATCAAATTTGAAGGATGTTATCATGGGCATTCTGATTCTTTATTGGTAAGTGCTGGAAGCGGTGCAGCTACTTTTAACACCCCAAGCTCACTAGGAGTTTTAACCGATGTAGCTAAAAATACTCTAGTAGCCGTTTATAATGATATTGATAGTGTTAAAAACTTAATCAATAATGATGATAATATAGCTTGTATCATCATAGAGCCAATTGCAGGAAATATGGGTTTAGTACCTGCTAAAATAGAATTTTTACAAGAGCTAAGAAAACTATGTGATGAGTATCAAATTCTTTTAATTTTTGATGAAGTTATGAGTGGCTTTAGAGCTTCATATCTTGGCTCTTTTGGGATTAATAATATAAAAGCTGATATAGTAACTTTTGGTAAGGTTATAGGCGGAGGTATTCCTGCAGCTGCTTTTGCTGCAAGAGCTGAAATCATGGATTTATTAAGTCCTTTGGGCGGGGTATATCAAGCAGGAACACTAAGTGGCAATCCTCTTGCTATGGCTGCAGGTTATGCGAGCTTAAAAAAAGCAAGAAATTATGAAGGCTTATATGAAAAATTAGAAAAACTAGGCAAAAGACTTACCCAAGGCTTTAAAGAAGCTGCAAATGATTGCAAAATTCCTTTGCAAGTTAATTGCGTTGGTTCTATGTTTGGATTTTTCTTTTGTGAAAACCCTGTTAATAATTATCAAGACGCTTTAAAATCAGATACTAAATTATTTGCCAAATTTCATGCGCAGATGCTAAGCAAAGGTGTATATTTAGCACCATCTCAATTTGAAACAGGTTTTATATGTGAATGTATGGATAAAAAAATCATTGATAAAACTATACAAGCAGCACAAGAAAGTTTTAAAGCATTATGAATAAAAGACAAAAAATCATTCGCAAAGGTATAGAAGCTGCAGATGGATTAAGCCTTGGTATATCCATGGTTGTGGCTGTTTTAATCGGAGTTGGTATAGGCTATTTTTTAAAAAACTTAACCGGTATTGTTTGGCTTTTTTGGGTAGGAGTGTTTATAGGGGTAGCTGCGGCGATTTTAAATGTTTACAAAGCCTATAAAGCACAAGTAAAAAGTTACGAAGAATTTAAAGAAGAAAATCGCTATAAAGATTTAAAAAATGATCCTAAAGCCTAAAATTTTATTAAAACTCTTGCTAGGATTAAATTTACTTTTCTTAGCAGGAGTTTTTTTTTACAAAGAATTAAGCTTTAAAACCTTTATAAGCTTTGAATTTGGCTTTTTAGCTCAAAATTTAATCATTCTAATATCTTTTTTAAATTATAAAAATTTTATTTTTAAAGCAGCTAAAAATTATGATTTTACGCAAAGACCTTTACAAATTTTTGCTAAAAAACAATATTCTTTGCCAAAAATTATAAAATTTATCTATATAGATGACGATTTAAAACCAAAATTTAAAAGTATTTTTAAAAACGCGTTAGCTTTTTTTTCTTTATTTAAAATTTTTGCTTATGTGTTTTTAATAGCAGGATTTTTATTTTTAGAGTTTCAAGGTTTAATGAGTATTTTTGCCTTGTTTTGTGCAATGTTTGTCACACCCATAGCGGTATTAATATATAATTTTTTAATAAGAAAATGTTAAGCTCAAAAAGAACGATTAGATCACTAACAGCATTATTTCTTGGTATGATTTTTGTTTTCATAGGAAGTGCTTTAACAGTAAATTCCATAGCTATTATTTTAAAGCATAATAATGTTAGTAATTTTTATATAGGCGTAATAGGAAGTTGTTATTTTCTTGGTGCTATGGTAAGTACAATTAGTGCCCATAGAATAGTTTCTAAAGTAGGACATATAAGATCATTTGGAATTTTTGCTATTATTTTTGGTATAGCCACCATGCTTCATAGTTTAAATTCTAATCTTTATTTTTGGATGTTTTTAAGATTTTTGCTAGGTTTTTGCTATTATGCGCTTTTAATGGTAATAGAATCATGGCTTAATGAAAAAGCAAAAAACACTATTCGCTCAAGAGTGATAGCCTTTTATGAGGTTGTATTTTACTCATCATCAGGTTTTGGAATTTTACTTATGTCTTTTGACTTTCCAAGTAATACAGTATTTATTTTAAGCGCTAGTTTTATTATGTTTGCTTCCATTCCTTTATTTTTAATCCGCATTAAAGAGCCTATTTTGCCACAAAAAACAAAAATTTCCATTCCTAAGGTTTTTGATATAGTGCCTTTAGCCTTAGTAACAAGTTTTATAGCGGGCATGCTTTTAAATGGCTTTTTTTCCATGGCTTCTTTATTTGTACTTATACAAGGATTTGGCGCAAAAGAAGCTTCTATTTTTATTTTCTCTACTATGGTAGGTGGCTTTATTTCGCAACTTTATATCGGAACTCTTTCTGACAAAATTAGCAGAAAATTTGCCATTATATTGTGTGCTTTTATTGCTTTAAGCGCTATGCTTTGCATACTACTTTTAGAATATAATATTTATCTAAAATACTTTTTTGGATTTTTGCTAGGCATGGGTATGTGTTGTTTATACGCTCTTTCTTTAGCAAGAGCAAATGATATGCTTGATAATCCTAGCAAAAGAGTTGAACTTGGCAGAGCAGTTCTTTTTACCTATTCTTTTGGTGCTTTATTCGCGCCTGCAGTTTTGGGAACTTTGATGTATTATTTTCAAGCTTATGGCTTTATGTATTTTTATATAGTTTTATTAAGTATTTTGATACTATTTGCCATAGATAAACCAAAATTTAAAAAACTTACCAAATTTAAAAGAAAACCTGGTAATATGGTAATGCTAGATGATAACTAATATCTCTAATAATCAAAATCAGTTTGCAAAAAATGAAACAAATAAAGAAAATAAAAGTGAAAAATCAGACAAAAAAACCTCTCTCAATGATGTGTTAAAAAATCCTTTATTTTCCAAAAGCGATTCTGAAGTTAAATTACCCAAAGATTATGTTAGCAAAATTGATCAAAAACTACAAGAATTACTTAATAAACTTTTAGATCAAATCAAAACCAATAAAGATCCTGATTTGGCAGTATTAAAAAATCATAAAGATTTAAATTTTGCACCTAATTTTGCCAATGAAGTAAAAAAACTCCAAGTAGAGCTTTCAAAAAATCCTGAATTTGAAAAACTGCTTAAAATTTTAGAAGATTTAGTCAAGCCTGCTAAAGATATTAATAATAAAAATCTTTCATCTTTAGTGAAAAATTCAGGCATATTTTTAGAAGCAAAACTCAATCATTCTTTAAAAGAACAAAATTTACCACAGAGTTTTTTTAATCTTTTAAGTACTATAAAAGGCGCTACAAGTGAAAATTTAAAACACGATATAAGTAATTTAGATCTTAAAAATCTTGATACTACAAGCACCTTAAAAGAGCTTATTCACATCTTACAAAATCACAAAAAAGATAATAAAATTTCTTTGGAAAATACAAACTACAAAACACTTTTTAAGCTATTTGATAAAATAGAAAATTTTAAAAATTATATCAATAAAAACCCAAGTTCTATTAGTCAAGAAAAACTCCAAAATATTGCGGATAATTTTATCAAAAATCTTAATAAAAATTTAACACTTATCAACAAAGAACTAGCTAAACCCGAAAACATAAAAATTCAAAACACTCATATACTAAAAGAGCTTAGCCAAAATATAAAAGATTTTATAATACTTTTAAAAGATATAAAAAATCACAAAAACAAAACCGAAACAACGCAAGAAAATTTAAATAAAACTCCACACACTAAAGACATCAAAGAAGAGTTAAAAGAAGAAATAAAAACTCCACAAAAAAGCACAGAGGATAAAAAAGAAACTCAACAAAAACAAGAAAGCATAGCAAAAGATAAAGAAATTCAAAACACAAAAGAAGAAAAAATACCACAAAGTAAAGATATCAAAGAAAATCCCAAAGAAGAGCCAAAAACACCACAAAAAAATACTGAAGATTTAAGTAAAAATGATAATAAAAGTCAAAATTTACAAACAAATAATACTAAGTTAGAGGATATATTTAAAAGCACTTCAGGCAAAATTTTACTAGAAGATATTTTCAAACAAAATGTAAGCAAAAATCTTAATTTTAGCCAAAATTTACAAGAAGAGCTTTTAAACAATCTAAACAAAGAACTAGGCTTAATAGGAAGAAAACTCAATGAAGTTTTAAAAGCTTTAGATCCTAAAAATTATGAGGCAAAAAATTCTTTAGATGATATAAAAAATATAGAAAAAAAATTAGAACTTTCTATAAAAGATCTTGGAAAAATCACCCAAAAAGATAGCACAGAAATTTCTTCAGAATTACAAAAAGATATTAAATCCACTCTTTTGCAAGTTTCTAATCTAGCCAAAAATTTAGACAATGAAAGCATACTAAATCAAGCAAATCGTCTTATAGCTCAGCTTGAATTTAACCAACTTTTATCTTTAGCCAATAATAGCATTCATACTTTTTTACCTTTTTTTTGGGATGATTTAGAAAAATCTAATGTAGTTTTTAAGCGCGGTAAAAAAGATAAATTTTATGCACAAATTAATCTTGAATTTGAAAAATTAGGAAAAATCAATGTATTTTTATCTCTAAGTAATGATAAATACATCGATATAAATATGATGATAGAAAATGCTAATTTTAGAAAAAAACTTTATGAAAGAGCACATGAACTAAAAAAAGCCTTAGTTAAAGTAGGACTTCTAAGCTCTAATTTTTTCATCAGCGATATAATTAAAAGTAAATTTCACAATCAAGAAGAATATAATGACTTTAATATGGGTTTTGACACAAGGGCTTAAAAATGGCTAAAAAAACAAAAAAAGCCGTTGCGCTAGGCTATAACAAAGAAGAACAAAATGCACCAAAAATCCTAGCTAATGCCAAAGGTGAAAACGCTGCTAAAATCATCTCTTTAGCCAAAGAAAATGGCATACCCATAAAAGAAGACAAAGACTTAGTAGAAGTGCTTAGCAAACTTGATCTAGGCGATGAAATCCCACCTAATATGTATAAAGCAGTGGCTGAAATTTTTGCCTTTTTATATAAAGTTGCTAATGAAGATGAGACTAAGCAAAGTCCGCAATCTTCTTAGAAAATTCAACTTGCTCATAAGCATTTTTACTAAATTTTAAAAACCCTTTTTGAGCGATTAAAACTATAGTTGAACCTAGTTCAAAATTTCCAAGTCTTTGGCCTTTTTTTACAAAAAGATCTTCATAGGTATGAGTAAAATCAAAATTTGCAGCATTAGTTTGTATGCTAGCATCAAAGCTAAAGTGCATTTTACCGACATTTAGTGCACCCACAAATACCATCCAAAGTATAAATTTTCCTTCCACTAAGCACTTTAAAACTACTCTTTCGTTTTTAGTATAAAGGTTTATAATCTTAGCTAACTTTGCCTCACTCACACTAAATAAGGCCCCGCTCATATAAGTAGCACTTAAAATTTGCATATTACAAGGTGCATGATAATGATGATAATCTTTTGGAGACAAATAAATATTTGCATAATCTATGCCACTTTCTAATTCTTCTTTACTAGCTGAGTTTTTTAAAAGCTCTTCTATACTATAACTTGAACCTTTAACGCTAAAGGCTAAATTTTCTTTTAAATCATTTTGAAAGCTACTTCCAAGTTCTAAAATTTTACCATCACTTGGACTTATAAAGCCATCTTCTAATTCTCGCTCATTTAATAAAGTTCTTGTAAATAAAGCATTTAAACTCTCATATTCTTCTAAAGGTTTGAATTCACTCATATTGATATTAAAAGCATTTACATAAGCTTTATTAATATTTTTTTGTATAATTTTTGGAAATTTATATTTTGCTATGATTCCAAACATTTTTGAAGCACTATTGCTAAATCCCACTCATTCTCCTTTTAATCTAATCAAAGCTATCTCACTAGGGGCTAAAAATCTCACAGCAGGCCCCCAAAATCCAGCTCCACTACTTACATAAAGCAAGCTATCTTTGCTTAATTTATAAAGTCCATACACAAAGCCCTGCTCTAAATATACTAGCAAAGAAAAAGGGAAAATTTGTCCTGCATGTGTATGTCCTGATAAAATCAAATCAAACCCACTTATATCATAAGTTTTTACATACTTTGGTTGATGAGTGATTAAAATATTAACCTTTTCTTGATTGATTTGAGTTTTGATTTTTTCTATATTGCTTTCTTTAAAACCCAAACGCTTGGCAGCCAAATCCAAAGTCCCACTTAAAGTAAAATCCCCAAAATCAATACTTTCATCTTCTAAAACTTTGAAATTTTTAAGCGTTTTAAGCTTTTTGCTTATTGCATTTATATCATTATAATACTCATGATTTCCATAAACAAAATAAGTACCATATTTTGATTTAAAATTTTCTAATAAATTAATATAAGGCATACTAGCAATATCTGCATCGATTAAATCCCCAGCTATAATGACCATATCAGCATTTAAAATATTAACTTCATCGATTAAGGTTTTTAAAAAATCTTCTCCTAAATTTTTTCCCAAATGCACATCAGAAAGTAAAACTATATTTAAATCTTCTTTTAAATTTTTAACTTTAATATCTACCTCATTAACCTTAGGTGTGCTAATAGCATTTACAAAACCTTTAAATACCATACTAACGCTAAGTATAATAAGCCAAGAATCAAAAATTAATTTTAAAAACTTTCTTCTTTGGACATTGAAAATTTGCTCTTTTTTATTTTCATTAAAAAAAACCCAAGAGCCAATTTCAAAAATCACTCCAAAAAGCAAGAAAAAACAAGTAACAGTAGGAAAAATAGCTAAAATATAATAAAACTTTTCATGTAAAAAGTCCCCGCGCATATTTATAAAAAAGATTAATTCACATGCAAAAACTATTAAAACAAAAGCCAATATAAACTTTTTATAAGGTTTTAAAAAATCAACCCTACTTAAAAATCTTTTATAAATATACCAATTTGCCAAAGCAAAAAATAAAACTAATAAAGTAAAAAAAACAAATGCTCTCATGGCGTAATTTTATTTAAGCAAAATTAATACTTTTTAAAGTAAAATCGTAAAAAACATTTGGGAAAGAAATTTGGCTTTAATAGATTTAATCGACGCAAATAAGAAATTTAATACAAAAATAGTTTTAGAAAATGCAAATTTTAGCGCAAATTTAGGAGAAAAAATCGCCATTATAGGCAAAAATGGCGAAGGAAAATCAAGCTTTTTAAAAGCCCTTATGGGAACTTTAAAACTAGATAGCGGTAGAGTAATTAAACAAAATAACACTAGTATAGGTATGCTAAGCCAACAAGTAAGCTTTGAAAGCACCTTAAGCGTAAGCGAAGTCATCAAAAAAGAACTTGAAGAAATTTATCAAGCCTTGAAAGAATTTGAAAGCTATAATGAAAAACTAGCTTTTGATCCTGAAAATAAAGAATATTTAAAAAAAATAGATGAATTAAGTTTATTTATAGATTCAAAAGACGCATGGAATTTAGACCAAAAAATACAAAGAATATTAGAAGAATTTAAACTATTAGAATACAAAGACAGAACACTTTGCTCTTTAAGTGGGGGCGAAATAAGACGCGTAGGGCTTTGCACACTTTTGCTAAAAAATCCTGATATATTATTGCTTGATGAGCCAACTAATCATCTAGATGTATATATGAATAACTTTTTAGAAGAAAGGTTAAAAACCTCTAAAATGTGTGTTATTTTCATCTCTCATGATAGGTATTTTATCGATGCTATAGCGCAAAAATGCGTAGAAATAGAAGCGGGAAAATTAAGCATTTTTGAGGGTGGATATACGCAATATCTAGAAAAAAAAGCAGCTATTTTAGCTTCCTTAGCTAAAAGCCATGAAACCTTGCTTAAGCAATTAAAAAGTGAGGAAGAATGGCTAAGAAGAGGAGTCAAAGCTAGGCTTAAACGCAACGAAGGACGCAAAGAACGCATTTTTAAAATGCGTGAAGAAGCTAAGAAAAACCCAGGAGCTATCAAACGCTTACAACTTGAAATCAAAAGAGCAAATAAAAATTTTAACCAAACTCAAAGCCAAAACCGCAAAAAAATGCTTTTTGAACTTAAAAATATCTCAAAGTCTATTACCAACAAGACACTTTTTAAAGACTTTAATGCACGAATTTTACAAGGTGAACGCATAGCCATAGTAGGTAAAAATGGCTGTGGGAAATCTACTTTCTTAAAGATTTTACTTGATCAAATTCCGCTTGATAGCGGAGAGATTAAAAGAGGTGAAGTTAAAATAGGCTATTTTGATCAAAGCAGAAGTTTATTAAATACTGATAAAAAACTTTTAGAAATTTTTTGCCCAAATGGTGGCGATCACATTCAAGTGCGTGGTAAAAATATGCATGTTTATGGGTATTTAAAACAATTTTTATTTCCAAAAGAATTTTTAGAACAAAGTGTGAGTGTGTTAAGTGGGGGCGAGAAAAACAGAGTTGCTCTAGCCTTGCTTTTTACCAAAAAATATGATGTATTAATCTTAGATGAACCAACAAATGATTTAGACATAGCTACGATTAATATCTTAGAAGAATACTTACTTTCTTTTGAAGGTGCGATTTTGCTTGTCTCACATGATAGATATTTTGTTGATAAAATAGCAACTAAACTTTATGCTTTTGAAGATAATGCAAATATTAATATAGAAGTTCTTTCTTATAGTGAATATTTAGAAAATGAAAAAGAATACAAAGACTTTGAAGAATTTTCTAAAAGCTTAGAAACAAACACCACCGCAAGTATAAAAACAAAAGAAAAATCGAGTAAAAAACTAAGCTATAAAGAAAATGAAATTTTAAACTCATATCCTGATAAAATTCATAAATTAGAAGAAGAAATAAAAAAAATAAAAAATGCTCTAAGTAATCCTACAATCTATCAAGAGCTAGGTATAAATACCCTTTATGAAAAGCTAAATTCATTAGAAAGTGAACTTAGTATTTTAGAAGAAGCTTATTTTGAGGTTTTAGAAAAAAGTGAGGATAATTTATAATAATTTTTTATTATTTTATTTACTCTATTTAACAGTCGTAAATTTTATTTGTTTTTAATTGACTTTTTTTGCTATTGTTGTTATAATGTTTTTTCAATAAAATTATAATTTTATTAAGGAGTTTCAGAACAATGAAAAAGTTGAATAGAAAAATTTTTCTTTCCGCTTGTGTTGCTACTTTTGTAGCTAGTTCAGCTATGGCTATAGAGCCATCCAATCCTAGGCCAGGTGTTATTGACGACTTTCAATTAACTCACCTAGGAAATGGTGAATATCAATTTGTCTCATCTAAAAATCCACAAGGTGAAATTTTCCATATAACAACAGACATAGGCGATAATGACATAGGAGAAGGTGCTGTATTAGAAACACCTATTAAACATTTGACAATCAATACTCCTAATGCTACCATTGAGGTAGGTGGAGAAAGAGGTTCTCATTATGGCTCAATAGGTGGTATAAAACCTCATTATTCTTTCGCTATAAAAGCTAAAGAAGTAAATTTCATAGGCAAAAAAAATCCAGATAATATAGTGATAGCAAACCCAGATCCTGGTTTTGGCTTTCCAGGAGTTCCTGGCTTAGGAGCTCAAGGTGGCAATAAAGTAGATGATGGATTTGGTGCTATGTTTGATCCAGATACAGGTATAAATAGCGGCGCCTTAACCGACAGAAATCCATGGGGACCAACTTGGATTCAAGACTCAAGAGAAAATGTTTCTCTAAATGTTTTCCATGATGGCTTAATTGATGGTAATGTTAATATGGATCATGCGAACTTTAAAATCATAGCAGGTGATTTTAATGGTATTAACTATAATGGTGCTTTAACTATCAATGGAGACCTTTTTGCTCATGATTCATTATTTACTCTACATGGACCACATCAATTTACAGTAAATGGTAATGCAGTAATTAGAAATTCTGTGTTTGAGCTTGCAAACTTTAGTAACCCTGTAACAGAAAAAGGCGTTTACTTAATGAGTGCTACAAACTTCAACAAAGAATTTGCAGAAGTAAATACCGTTAGAAATGTATTATTAATTCCAGAAGGAAAACTTTTAGGTCTTAAAGGTCATGCACTAGCAGAATACGAAGGTGAAGTTGTAAAAGTAATCGTAGATCAAGATAAAAAATACTTCAATTATAGACTTAATGTAATTGGAAATGATGCTTATGCTCAAGGTGGCTTAACAAATAATATTAAAAATATTAGCATTAGTAAGCTTCTAAAAGAAATGAGAATAGAAGTTCTAACTCAATTACATGATTATTACGCTCAAAAAGCTTTTGAACAAAACCAAAACAATCCTGGTATTGATCCTAAAGAAGTTAATTATGATAAAATTCTATCCGATATTAAAAAAGAAATGGATAATATAAGCAATAACAAAAAAGTTATTACTTATGGGCACAAAATTGATTCAGTTTTAGCATCTTTAAAAAATTCTGATAGACATTTAGCAGCTAACTCGGCTTTAGTTAACGCTATCAAAGGCGATGTAAGACAAGCTCAAGCAATAGTTGATTCAGCTAGAGAAAGCGCAAACAATTCTAACCGCCAAGGTGCTATTCAAGTTATTAACTTGGCTAACGAGATGGCTATTGCTACTAGAATGGCACAATCAAGAAGCACTGGTGAAAATAGCGTATGGGCTAATGCATTTGGTGGTGCAAATATAATTGGTAGCGAAAGCGAAGGCGTATATGGAACTACTATAGGTATTGATAGACAATTTAGCGATGCTATTTTCTTTGGCGCATATTTAACTTATGCTGATTCACAATTAAATCATAATTCTTTAAATCAAGACTCTAATAATTTACAACTAGGTCTTTACTCAAGAATTACAAATGGTCAACATGAATTTGATATTAAATCTTATGCACAATTTAGCTTTGCAGATCAAGAAAGATTTGTAAATGGCTCAGTGCAAAAGTCTGATTTTACACAAACCTACTTAGGTGCAAGTGGTAACTATGGTTATGTATTTGATTTTAGTGATAGCTTTTCAATCAAACCTTTAATTGGACTAAATCTTTATTATAGCCACACTCCAGATTATACAGAAAATGGTCTTTGGGCTCAAAAAGTTTACTCAATGGATAGTTTTGCAGCGAGTGCTGAAATTGGAGCAGAATTTAGAAAATTCTTTGATGGTGGTAGCTATTTCTATGTAACTCCAAAAATCGAACAATTTTTTGCTATGAGTGGGGATGATTTTAAAGGTCGTTTTACAGGAAGTGATTTTAGCTACAATGTAGCTGGTGCTGAAAAAGATAAAACTTTCGGTAAAATCCTTATCGGAAGCAATATTAGCGTTACAGATAGATTTTCTATTGATCTAAGTGTAGGCGCTAAACAAATCTTAGGCAATAAAGATGATAACACTGATGAAACTTACCTAACTGGTAATATTGGCGTTAAATACTCATTCTAATTGACATAAACAAGAATTCTTCTTATACAGCATAGGTAATTTACCTATGCTTATTTACTTTCTTATTGCATACTTTCACAAAAAAATTACATGGAAAAACTATGACTTTGATAACTATTTTATGTATTTATACAGCTTTTTTGGTTTTTATATCTTATGTGCAAATTTCTTTTTTAAAAAAAGAAAGAGAAAAACAAGCAATTATTTTAAATGAACAAGATTATAAAAATGCTGCAAATATCGCCATAGAAAATGAAAAATACAAAATCTTTTCTAATCTTTATAATCTGATGATTAACATTTCTTGGATTAGCTTTGGCTTTTTGTATTTAAAAGAAATTTTTATAAAAGAAAATTCTACCTTAGAAAATACTTTATTTTTGCTTGCATTTTTATTGATTATTAGTATTTTAAATTTACCACTTAGTTATTATGAAAGCTTTGTAAAAGATAAAAAACACGGCTTTTCAAATATGACTTTAGCACTTTTTGTTAAAGACAGCATTAAATCTTTAGCTCTAATGCTTGTTTTTGGCTTTTTAATCATCTATGCCTTAGTATTTTGCTTTGAATTTTTTAACACATACTGGTGGGTAGTGGCTTTTGCTCTAAGCTTTATAATTATACTTATTATAAATCTCATCTACCCTACACTTATTGCACCTATGTTTAACAAAATGAAAAAACTTGAAGATGAAAATTTATTAGAAAAAATCACTAATTTAATGCAAAAATGTGGCTTTAGTGCAAATGGTGTTTATGTTATCGATGCAAGCAAAAGAGATAAAAGATTAAATGCTTATTTTGGTGGCTTATTTAAAAGCAAAAGAGTAGTACTTTTTGATACACTTTTAAATGCTTTAAAAGAAAAAGAACTCATTGCTGTTTTGGGTCATGAGCTAGGACATTTTGTGCATAAAGATTTGCTAAAAATGTTATTTGCTAGTGCTTTGATGCTTTTTGCTTTATTTTTCATCTTTGCACATTTACCAAGCTTTTTTTATATTGAAAGTCATTTAGATGGAGTGAATGCTGGAGTTTTTGCACTTTTATTGATTTTTGGAAATATTTTTACTTTTATTATTTCTCCACTGCTTAATAAAATGAGTCAAAAAAATGAATTTAATGCTGACTTACACGGAGCAAAACTAAGCTCTAAAGAAGATATGAAAAATGCTCTCATAGCTTTAGCAAAAGAAAACAAAGCCTTTATTAAAACAAGTAAAATTTATACTTTCTTTCATCTAAGTCATCCTTGTATTTATGATAGAATCAAAGCTTTGCAATGATTTCAATCAAACAAGCTTTAAAGCAAGCTTACGCAAAAGATCCTACTCACAAAGAATATATACTTTTTATTCTTTGTGAGCTTTTGCAAAAAGATAAAGCTTGGATTTTTTTAAATCCTGAATTTCAAATCAATGAGAAAGTTTTTTTAGAATATATAGATAGATTTTTAAATGGTGAGCCTTTTGAGTATTTATTTCAAAAAACACAATTTTATGGTTTTGATTTTTTTACTAAAAAAGGGGTTTTGATACCGCGTTTTGATAGTGAAATATTACTTGAAAGATGTTTAGAAATTTTAGATCATAACTCTTTTAAAAATATACTTGAAATTGGCTTTGGAAGTGGAATTTTAAGTATTTGCTTAGCAAAGTTAAAACAAATTTTTATACAAGCTTGCGATATTAATCCAAAAGCATTAGAGCTTGCTAAAAAAAATGCAGATTTTCATAATGTTTCAAATTTAATCAATTTTCAACTTTGTGATTTTAAAAATATACAAGGAAATTTTGACTTTATTTTTTCTAATCCTCCTTACATAAAAAATGACTATCCTTTAGATAAATGGGTTCAAAACGAACCACACAATGCTTTGTTTGGTGGAGATAAAGGTTGGGAAATTTTACATGAAATTATTCTTTTTGCCAAAAATCACAACACAAAAGTCTTAGCATGTGAGTTTGGCTATGATCAAAAAACAATTTTAAATAAAATTTTAAAAGAAAATGATTTTAAAGCTACTTTTTATCAAGATTATAATGGATTTGATAGAGCCTTTGTTGCATGGAATTTAAAAAATTAGACTATAATTATCTTTATTATAGGAGAAAATATGAAATCAATATATTTATTTTTACTAGCAAGCTTAATTGGGATTGAAATTAGCATAGGTGTATTTTTAGCTCCGACTATATTTTATCCTGCTAAATTCATAGGTGAAGGGGTTTTAACTCATTTTCAAAGTGGGCTTTTAATGACACACATTTTTGTACAATTTGGCTATGTTTTGTTAGGTGTGAGTGTTTTGTCTATTTTAATAGAAATTTTTTCATTTAAAGACAAAAATTTAACTTTTAAAATAAATTTTTCAAAATTTATGCTTTCTTTGATCATTTTGGCACTAAGTTTGCTTTTTGTATTTTACTTCACTGCTTATGTTTTAGAAGCACAAAGTTTAGGAGAAGAAGCAACTAAAACTCAAGAATTTATAAAAATTCATGGTGCAAGTGAAGTTGTGATGAAAATTATCATGTTATCACAAGTAATTTTGTTTTTCTTAAATTTTAAAACAAAAAAATGATATAATAAAATAAGTCTTTAAAAGGAGTCAAAGATGAAAATAGGCGATATAGGAACAACTCAACAAAATCACTACTTAAATCAAGCTCAAAAAAGCCAAGAAAAAGCTTTAGAAAACATAGCTGCAATCCGTGCTATAGATGGGAGCGATGGAGCAAATTTAGCCATAGCTGATTCTTTAAGAAGTCAATATAGCACTATAGATCAAGGTATTTTAAATGCCTATGATTCCATAGGAGTTTTACAAATTGCTGATTCAACTTTAAATAACATTTCAGCTACCGCAGATAAACTTAATGAACTTTCAGTGCGCTCAAACAATGCTGCTTTAAATGACAGACAAAAAAGTATGCTAAATTCTGAAGCAAACAAACTTGTAACTTCAATCAATGATGCTTTTTCTAATGCGACTTTTAATGGAAAAAATGTATTTCAGAGTATGGATTTTGTTGTTGGTACTGGGGTTGAAAGTATTAATTTAAATCAACCAAGCACAGCAAATTTAAGCCTTGAAAATCAAGACGGAATTCGTGATTTTCAAGATCAAGTAGGTTCTTTACGCGCAGATATTGGTGCTGGAATTAACGCTATCCATTCTAATATCAACTCATCTTTGCAAACTAGTATTAACACTAAAGAAGCTGAAAGCAAATTACAAAATAATGACTTAGCTCAAAATATCAATGATTTTAATGCAAATTACCTAAAAGAAAATGCATTTTTATTTGCAAATGCTCATTCAAATGTAATGTTACAAACTAAACTAGCAAGCCTACTTCAATAATAAAAACTCCCAAATAAGGGAGTTTTTCAAGGAAAAATATGCAAAATAATGCTTTATTTAAGCAAGTTTTAAAACATCCTTTATATGAAAAAATCCAAAAACTTAGTAAAAAAATTCAAAATTCAAATTACCTTATAAATGAAAGTTTTGATATTTTTTGTGATAAAAGTTTAGATGATGAGATCAAGAATATCACTTTAGAATTAAAACCTTGGCGTAAAGGACCTTTTAAAATTAATGATTTATTTATAGATACAGAATGGCAAAGTTTTATCAAATTTAATATTTTAAAGCCTTATATGCAAGAAATAAATGGCAAAATAGTAGCAGATATTGGCTGCAATAATGGTTATTATATGTTTAAAATGCTTGAATTTAATCCTTCAAAGCTCATAGGTTTTGATCCTTCTATTAAGTATTATTTGCAATTTTTACTTTTAAACTCCATTGCAAAAACTCCTATACAATATGAGCTTTTAGGCGTAGCTGATGTACCAAATTATGGCATAAAATTTGATGTGATTTTTTGTCTTGGAGTGATTTATCATCGTAGTGATCCCATAGCCATGCTAAAACAACTCAAACAATCTTTAAATAAAGACGGCATAGTCTTTTTAGACACTATGTATATAGAAGATGAAAGAGAAATAGCACTTATTCCTCAAAAAACTTACTCAAAAATACCAAATATTTTTTTCATTCCGTCGATATTAGGTTTAAGAAATTGGTGTTATAGAGCTGGATTTAGTGAATTTGAAGTTATAACAACTAAACAAACCGATCTTTTAGAACAAAGAAAAACACAATGGATTGATTCTTATTCTTTAGATCAATTTTTAGATAAAAATGATTCAAATTTAACTTGCGAAGGCTATGAAGCACCAAAAAGAGTTTATGTTAAATTAAAGGTGTAAAAATGGCAAGAACAGTAAGTGCTGTTACCATAGAAGAATTAATAGATCCAGAAGAGTTAAATCGTATCAAATCAGAACTTATCACTTGTCCAGGGATAAACAATACTTTAGCAGGAAGTATTTCTCATATAGAAAAAAATTTCGCCAAAGGTATTTTAATCACAACCCATGATATGGCAGTAGATGAACTAGGATTAGTGCATAGTGGCTTTGTATTTAATGCAGCAAATTACATAGCACAAGCTGCAATTAATAAAGAATTTAGCGTCTTAATAGGCTCAAGAAGCTTTTTCTATGCTCCTTTAAAAGTGGGAGATATTTTAAATCTTGAAGCAAGTGCTTTATTTAGCGATGACTCAAGAAAGAGAGAGGTTAAAGTAGCTGGTTTTGTAAATGAGATTAAAATTTTTGACGCATCCTTTCAAGTTATTACTACAGATGATCATATATTTAAACTTAAACAAAATCAAGCCGCTACAAATAATAATCAAAATCAGCAAGAAACAACTAAACAAGAATCAATGCAAGAAGAACTTAATGCAGTCTTAAAAGGAATCGGGGGTTAAAGGTAAATCCACCCAATTCTTTGGACATTCTTTATGATAAGTCCCACTTGCATCATAATATTCCTTACAATCATCGTAAAATCGATTTGAGATCCCTCTTTCATTGACAAAACAACCACTAAAAAATAATACTAAAAATCCAAACAATAATATTTTTTTAAACATCTTATATCCTATTTTAATCTTATTTGTTTACGCCATTTATAAGGCTCTATAGGATTTTCACTTTCCCATAATCCTTTTTTATTTATCTTGGCATAATTTTGCTCATTTATATATAAATCACTATAATGCTCATACGCCCAAGCAAAACCATTTTTAACCATAACTTGATTAATATCTTTATCATTTAAATATACAATGGCTAAAATTCTACCATATTTATCCTCATCTTTTACATTTAAAACTACTTCTTTATTTAATACAATAGCTTTTAGAAATTGCGTAGCCATCTTTCCATAAGCTTGATCACTCTCAGGCGCATCTATACCAAAAAGTCTGATTTTAAGCTTTTCATTTTCGAATTTAGCCTCAATAGTATCTCCATCTACTACACGACTTACTTTAGCATTGATATATGAACCACTATCATAGTTTAAAACATAAGCAAAAGCAACTAAAAAAAGTGCGATTAAAAATTTCTTCGGATCTTTTAATAAGTTTATAAATAATTTAATTTGTTTCCTAGAAAATTTCATTTAAACCTCATCTATATAAAAATATGCCATAATTACAATAAAAAGGAGAATTTATGCAAGAAATTATACAAAATTTTAAACAAATTGCTCAAATACCTCATTGTAGTTTCAAAACCGAAGAATTGAAAAATTTTCTCATTGATTTTGCTAAAAGTCAAAATTGCCAAGTAAGCGTTGATGAAGCAGGTAATATCCACGCACACAAAGGAAATCCTAAAATTTGTTTACAAAGTCATTATGATATGGTTTGCATGGGAGAAGCTCCAAATATACAAATATATGAAGAAAACGGATATTTAAAGGCTAAAAATTCAAGCTTAGGTGCAGATAATGGCATAGGAGTATCACTAATGATGCAAGCTTTAAAAGATTTTGAAAATATAGAATGTCTTTTTACTAATGATGAAGAAGTTGGACTTTGTGGAGCAAACAATCTCACCCATACTTTGATCTCAAGCAAGCTTTTAAATTTAGACCACGAAAGCGATGATGAAGTTGTTATAGGTTGTGCTGGTGGGGTAGATATTTTTGCTAGTTTAAACTTAGAAATAGATGAAAAAGAAGAAGATTGTTATGAGATAGAAGCAATTGATTTTAAAGGTGGGCACTCGGGAATTGATATTGTTAAAAACATTAAATCTTCTATTAAAGAAGTGAGCTATTTTATCACTCAAAATCAAGGGGAACTTTGCGAATTTAAAGCAGGTGAAAGAATAAATTCTATACCAAAACATGCTAAAGTTATAGCATTTTTTAAAAATCCTCCAAAAGAAAATGATCATTTTAAAGTAAATTATATAGGTAAAATCAAAAGAACATATTATAAAAATTCTCAAGTTATTTTAAATCTCATTAATGCTTTTGCACAAGGAGTTAGAACTTTTAATCATCAATTAAATTTAGTTCAAACAAGTATCAATCTTTCATTAGCTTATGAAAAAGATAGCAAATTTCATTTTGAGCTTTTTGCAAGATCTAATGATTTACAAGAACTTAAAAACATAGAATTTGAAACCTTAACTTATTTTAAGATGCAAAACTGCGAAGTTTCAAGTGCAAATTTTTATCCACCGTGGGCTAATAAAGATACTAAATTTGGAGAAGAAATTCTAAGTTATTTTAAAAAAGAAAACCCAAACGCCAAGCTTTACACTATACATGCTGGTTTAGAATGTGGTATTATAAGTGAAAAACAACCTTTAGAATGTTGCTCAATAGGACCAAATATCCATAGCCCTCACTCAACAGATGAAAAATGTGAAATAGCTTCTATTGAAAAAATCAGTAAAATTCTTTATGTAATCTTAAAATATTATCAATAAATATAAAATAACTAATATTTTGATAAATAAATTCAAAATATTGGTAAATATTTATTTAAATAATAAAAAATTTTATTTACTATTAATAAAACTTGGATTATACTCTCACATATTTCAAAAAATAAGGAGAGAGTATGGAAATACTAACTAGCCTTAGCGAAGGTGTTCAATTTAGTATTCAACTAATTGTTGTTCTTATTTGTCTTTTTTATGGGGCAAAAAAAGGCGGTATCGCTCTAGGCTTATTAGGCGGTATAGGTTTATTAGTTTTAAGTTTTGGTTTTGCTGTAGCACCTGGAAAACCTTCTATTGATGTTATGCTTACCATTTTAGCTGTTGTTGTTGCTAGTGCAACTTTACAAGCTAGTGGTGGTTTGGATGTAATGTTGCAAATTGCAGAAAAAGTTCTAAGAAAAAATCCTAAATTCTTAACTATTTTGGCACCATTTGTAACTTGCATTCTTACCATGCTTTGTGGAACTGGGCATGTTGTCTATACTATGATGCCTATTATTTATGACATTGCTATTAAAAATGGTATTCGCCCAGAAAGACCAATGGCTGCTTCTAGTATTTCTTCACAACTTGGTATTATCGCAAGTCCTGTTTCAGTTGCAGTTGTAAGCTTAACAGCCCTACTTTTAAATCCAGAAATTAATAAACATCCTTTAGCAGGATTTGATGGCTATGTAGATTTACTTGCTATTACTATACCTTCTACCTTAGTAGGTGTTTTGGCTATAGGAATTTTTTCTTGGTTTAGGGGAAAAGATCTTGATAAAGATGAGGATTTTCAAGCTAAGATTAAAAATCCAGAACAAAGAGAATATATCTATGGCGATAGTAAAACTCTTCTTGGACAAAAACTTCCAACTATCCAATGGGTAGCTATGTGGATTTTCCTAGGTGCTATTGCTATAGTAGCTATACTTGGAGCTTTTCCAGAGCTTAGACCGCAATTTACCTCAAAAGGCGTTACCAAGCCTATGAATATGGTAGCAACTATTCAAATGTTTATGCTTTTAGCAGGTGCAGCGCTAATCATTTTTACCAAACTTGATGCAAGCAAAATTGCAAAAAATGAAATTTTTAAATCCGGTATGATAGCCTTAGTAGCTGTTTTTGGAATTTCTTGGATGGCAGATACAATGTTTGCAGTGCATACTCCTATGATGAAAGAATCTTTAGGTAATATCGTTATAGAACATCCTTGGACTTATGCTATTATGCTTTTACTTATTTCTAAATTTGTTAATTCTCAAGCAGCAGCAATTGCAGCTTTTGTGCCACTTGCACTAGGAATTGGTGTTGAACCAGGTATTATCATTGCTTTTGCAGCAGCTTGCTATGGATACTACATTTTACCAACTTATCCAAGCGATCTTGCAACTATACAATTTGATAGATCAGGTACTACAAAAATAGGTAAATTTGTTATCAATCATAGCTTTATCTTACCAGGATTAATTGGTGTGATTGTTTCTTGTATAGTAGGTTATTTTTTAGCTTTAGGAGCAGGATATTTATAAAAAAATTAAAAGGGCTTTAAAAAAGCCCTTTTTTTCTTATTTAAATGCTTTTTCTAAATCAATAGGCATAGCTTGATAACCAGTACTTGCTCCGCTAAAGCGAATTTGTACTGAAGGTTCTTTAGCTCCCCATTTAAATTCATCTATTTCAGGTTTTGGCTCACCTACAGCAGCACCCTTGCTTAAGTCAAATGACATTCTAGCAGTAGCACTATAAACCATGATGGAATTTTTATCTTTATGGTATTCTGCTAAAGAAGTGACAGGTGAAAACCATTCATTGCCTCTTTGCTTTCCATACTCCCAAATTTGTTCTACGGTTTTATTTTTTTGATCTATTTTATACACAACTGCTCTTGAGTATTTCATTGAAGCAAAAGCAGGTTGCTCTATACCTCTTGCATCGCCATTATCAAAAGCTGTGATATAAATATATCTTTTGTCAGATTTTTCATCTATTCTAAAAGCAGTATGCTGTGTCCATGTAAAATCAAAACCACCTTCTTCGTTTTCATATCCTGGACATTTACTATACTCATCTTCACAAACTATCTTTTTGCCATTTTTATCAACAGGTTGTAAAAGTGTTTTTTTGTATTTTTCTCCCCAGCCTTTGTGTGCTCCTAGTATCCATTTTACTTTTTTATCGCGTCCTATTTTTATAATAGCACTTTGATGACGACTTGAAATAATAATACTATCATCACTTGGATCATAATCTACGCTATTTACATGAGCCCAGTTACGCCCTACTCCAGTACCTGCTATATCACCAAAAGAATCACTTGCATCCATTTTAGCTAAATCCTCATCACTTAAAGTAACCCCTGCTTTACTCGCATCAATATTTAAACAAACAGCACCTTGATCTAATGCTTTGATTACATTTGCTCTATATGGATCTAAAATTTCAAACAATCTCCACTCATCTACTACATTACCATTTTTATCAACTTCTACTATCACATCGCGCACTGAACGCACATTTTTACCATCAGGACGCTTAACATTGGCAGAAGCCACCCTTAAAAGATAATTTCCATTTTGCATATTATCCATAGAATGAGAAAAATCTATATAAGAAGAAGGTAAAAGACGATTGAAAATTTCTCTACCCATTAAATCATATTTAACATATCTTTGTCCAAAACCCCAAGTTAAAGCCCCATCAGTATTTTGCCTAAATCCCATCATAATACCACGGTTGTAAATATTATTCCAATCCATTAATTTATCATTGTCAAAATACCAACGAATTTCACCTTTTGTATCAATGATAAATGCATTTGAATTCTCATCCCATTCCATTGCACCACCTGTTGGGTTATTCCAAACAGATTGAGAGCCTTTTCCACTTTGTTTCCCTGGAGCATTATTAACCAAATACAACCTATCTTCAAAACCTTTATCTACTTTAATCACTTCTACTTTTTCAAAAGGCACACCTCTTTGCATAATACTTCCACTTGGCTCTATATTAACTCCACCAGTTGCTATTTTATATACCTCATCTACTACTTTTTCACTCTTTCCAAAAGCAGTTTTGGTATAACTTACTTTTACTGTATTAAAATATGATGGATAAAGTCCAAAAACAGGAATTCCCCCATAAGTTTTAATTTTACTAGGGCTAACCTTATAAGATATAGTTTGCCCATTTGGTTTTGGAATTATAGTTACGCTTACATCACTTAGTTTATATCCACCATCCATAATTACAGCACTAAGCGGAGATAGACCATAAGGATTCATCTTTACTGCGCCAATTTTGCCTTGAATTTCCCAATCAATTTTAGCACCACTAGGTCCACCCATAGCCAAAGAAACACTAGGCACTACCATAACAACACTACCAGCAAGCAAAATACTACTTACAATTTTACTAATCTTCATTTTTTCTCCTTTTTTATATTATTAAGCTATTTGCACACTTGGCTCACCTAAAATTTTTAGCAAAACTACTAATATTAAAACAATCAAAGCATAAAATTTAGCCTTAGAATGTGAAAATGTATAAGAAACAAACATGCTTCCTAAAATCACCAAACAAACAACAAAAGCCAACAAACAACAAATCGCCATATTCATAAATTCCATACTAGGAATCAAATACCAACCATTACTATACAAACCATCTTCAAAATTTGGAGGATTTCCAACAAAAAATTTCTGAAAAGCATTTAAACTACCATAAACATCTTCAGGCACTATAGGTGTATCCATACCACACTCACCTGTTGGTAAAAACCATCCTAGTGCCCATTCATGCAATGGTAAATTAAAAGGATATATAGGAATTTCTCTACACCCATCAACACCAGCAAAAGGATTTTCTGAATGTACTACCTCATGGATATGATTAAGAGTAATACAATACTCTATACCAAGCCATATACCCCAAAATACAAAAGTATAAGCAAAAATTTTTAGATAATCATTTTTAGGATCTATCAAGGCTAAAATACCACCAAAAGCCATAGTTAACATAGCAAATCTTATATAAACACACTGCTCACAAGGCTCCATATAAAGGTATTCTTGAAACAAAAAGTGTGCTATAAAAGTTAAGCCTACCATAGCTATAACCATTATCAACCAAGGAACTCTTGTATTTTGCCAAGTGGTGATTTTACTAATAGGACAAGAACTCATAAAATACCTCAAATCACATCTTGCTTAATTCTTCTGTTATTTCTATTAAAGCTTGTGGAGATGTGATAGCTTGTGGTATGATTTGGTATTTACCATTTACCACAAATGCAGGTGTACCATAGTTTTTAGAGATATCATTAGCATTTTCATAAGATTTTAAAATTTCACTAGCCTCAGGAGTTTTTAAAAAGTTATCTAAATCTTCTTTGCTTGCTGAAATTGCTTTTAATCCTACTTCATAAAACGCTTCAGGATTGGCTCCATTTCCCCATCTTTGTTTTTTCTTAAAATAAGCATTAAAATATGCTTCAGAAGCTTTATGAGTTAAACTATTTTTATCGCTTTGACTTACTTTATTTTGCTCATCTTTAAAAGCAGCAAAAGCAAAAATTTCATTAGCTTGCTTACCATAATCACCCATAGAGCTAACAGGATAAAATTTATAAGTTAATTGTGGTAATTTTTCTTTGACTTTTGACATGGTATTAAACTTATGATGATCATAACAATGTGTGCAACGATAAGAAAATACTTCTATTAAAGAATTTTGAGCATTTGGGATAGGTGTTTTTAAAACCACATACTCTTTACCCTCACTAAGTGCATTTGCACTCACACCAAGAACAAAAGCAACTGCCGCCATTGCTTTTGACAAATTATTTAAGTTGAATTTCATTTTATTTCTCCTATTTGTATTTTATATATAATAAATATTTGCAATTTATTATAAACATGCTTAAGTTATATTAATATAACTTAAATATTAATTAAACAATAAGAAAAAATTTCAAAATGAAAATATAATTATTAAAAAAATAAAAAATAATAATACTTTATCACAAAAATTACAAAAAGTAATGCTTAAAAAAGCATTACTTGGTAGAAAGTTCTTTAACTATACGGATTAGTTCTTCTAAAGAAGTGATATACTCAGGATTGATTTGATATTTGCCATTTACTACAAAAGCAGGCGTGCCATAATTTCTTGAAATTTCATTAGCTACATCATAAGCAACTAAAAGCTCTTTGGCTTCTTTAGTTTGTAAAAATTTTTGCAATTCTTCTTTACTAGCACCAATGGCATTTAAACCTATTTTATAAAACAAATCAAGATTATTTAAATTTAATTTTTTTTCAAAATGACTTACAAAATACACATCAGCAAGCTTATAAGTAAGACTTTTTTCACTAGTAACATCTAAACCTAAAGCTTTTTCTTTAAAAGAAGCTAAAGCAAACATCTCATTTAAAGCACCACCGTACTCGAGCATAGAACTTACCGAGAAAAGATCATATTTTAAATTTGGTAAAGCTTGTTTAACTTTTGCTAGAGTGTGAAATTGATGATGATTATAGCAATGAATACAACGATAAGAAAATACCTCTATTAGAGAATTTTGTGCATTTGGAATAGGTGTTTTTAAAGTAATATACTCTTTACCCTCACTAAGTGCATTTGCACTCACACTAAAAACAAAAGCCATAATAGCTAGCAATTTAAACATTTTTTGCAAAACTTGCATGATTTTCCTTTTTTCAATGATATAAAATACAATTTTAACATAAGATATAAAATCAAGAATATTTTATGCTTTTCTTATGACATTTTAAGTAGAATTTCAACAAATTTATCAATAAAAAAAGTTGATTGTAAGCGATATTTTCCGATCAATATATAATAAAATAAAAGGTCTAAAATGCAAATACGAATTTATTATGAAGATACCGATGCAGGTGGAGTGGTATACCATAGCAACTACTTAAAATTTTGCGAAAGAGCAAGAAGTGAGATATTTTTTCAAAAAAATGCAAAAATTTTTGATAAAAATACAGGACATTTTCTACTTACAAAAGCAAATTGTAACTTTTTAAAACCCGCTAAACTTGGAGATCTTATAGAAGTAAAAACATTTATCACAAAGCTTAAAAAAGCCTCAGTTTGTATAAAACAAGAGATTTATAAAGAAAATACCAAGCTTTTTGAAGCTGAATTTACCCTAGCTTTTTTAAAAAATGAAAAAGTAGCCCCTATAGATGAGACTATAACTAAGGTTTTTACTGATCTTGCAAAGGAGTAAAACCTAAGCCTTGCGAGCGAATGATTTTAACCTTATAGTCAAATTGATTATCATTTAAACCCTCATCAAAAATTCTTTGAGAATCTTTATCTAAAAACTGCGTATAAAAATAATCAAGGCCCACGCTAGTTGCATAAGCTATCCAGTTGTAATTAATATTTTGCGAAAAAAGCTCATTAAGATAGCTTAGAGTTTGATCCTCATTAGAAATGGAATTTGCTAGCAAAAGTTTTTTTCTATCATTAATTTGCGTTAAACTTAGCAAAATAGGATTATAATTAATCTGGGTTGATAATAATACAAAAGGCTCTATATCATAAGTTCTTATTTGTGAGCTTATGAGTGCTGTTTTAATCAAAGAAGTATTTAAAATAATACTAGAATCTTGAAAACTTCTATTTTGATTTAAAATACTTCTAAAATCAAATTTAGAACTATTAATAGTATAAATTTTCTCACTACCATTACCTGCGTTTAAAACATTCTCATCTAAGCGATTTGCCAAAGGTGTTCCATCTGAAAAAATAATATTTTTACCATTGGAGTATTCCAAAAGTTTTTGGATTTGTTTTTGATAATCTATACTTCCAAAATACACATTTTCATTTTGCGTATCAAAATTTCTTTTGTGTGCAGTAGGAATAAAAACTTTTACATTAGAATCAAGGCTTTCTTTTAATAAATTTTTCACACCTTTATCTGTAAAACCTGCGATAATATAATTAAATTTCTCATCTTGAGCTTGTTTAAAAGCTTTAGTTATCTTGCTCTCATCTTCTGTACCTATTAAAAACACCTTTACTTTTATTTGCGCTCTTTGTCTTAATAAATACGCTATGCTTGAATTTATAATAGTATTAGAATAACTTTTAATCGTTTGCTCAGGTATAATAATAGCTAGTTTTATGCTAGCATTTTTTTGAATTCTTTTTTCAAAATCTATAATAGAATTTAAAAGTTTGGTATAGATATTGACTAAAAGCTCATTTGCATTATCATTATTAAATCTTGATAAAAAATTAAAATAAAGTCCTGTTTCTAACAAAGTAAATAAACAATCATTATCACAATTTTGAAATTCTAAATTAGGATAAAAAGACTCACTAGGTTCTATAGGTGATGGTTTTTGCTCTTTCGCAAAGACATTTAAAGTTAAAACAAAACTCATCATCAAACAAACTAAACTTTTTCTCATAAATAACCTTTTATTTTTTTAATATCTTCTATAAATTCAGCATAAAAGCTAGGATTTTTACTCAAAAAATTCAAATCATAACTTGGCAAAAGTAAGGCATTATTATAATACATACATTGTCCTTTATATTTTTGAAAATTCTCAAAACCCAAACTTGCAAAAGCTTCTTGACCAAGACATAAAATAATCTTTGCTTTTATAAAATCAAGCTCATTATAAAAATACGGCAAGCATAATTTTAATGCTTGATCGTCTATTTTAAAATTACTAAAACATTTAAACATATAAGAAAAATATATCTCATCATCTTTTAAATTTAAAAGCTCCTTGCATAATTTCAAAAGTTCTTGTTTATTTTTAGAAGCAAAAAACTTTCCACTTTCATTCTCTTCCTTGTCAATAAAGGCCTGATAAATCAAAATTTTAGCATTTTTGGCTTCTTTTTCCATTAAACTATGCTTTCTTAGTCTAGAAAAATGACAAAGATTGCAAGTTTTTACCCTTTCGTTTAATTCTTTAAAACTTAAATTAAAATGCCTAATTTGTTTTTGCTCGTTAAAATATTCATAACCAAAAGCTTTTAAATAATACAAATTACGCTTATTCATTACATCAATACTTCTAAATTTTCACCCTCTAAACGATAAGTTCTCCACTCATTCATATGCTTTGCATTTAATTTAGTATAAAACTCAATCCCTAAATCATTATCGTTCAAACATACCCATTCTAATCTTTTAAGATTTTTTTCTTTACAAATTTGTGCTAAATATTTAAAAACAGCTTTTGCATAGCCTTTTTTTCTATATTTTGCTTGAATATAAATATCTTCTAGATATAACCCACCTAAACCCCAAAAAGACGAAAAAGTAAAATAATACATTGCATAACCTATGATTTTACCATCAACTTTTAAACTTAAAGCCTTAGCATATTTATTTTCAAAAAAAGATTCTTCAAGTTCTTTAGTTGTGCATTTTACATCTTCAAGCATATTTTCATGGATAGCAAGCTCTTTAATTAATTCTAAAATTTTTTCTAAATCTTCTTTTTTACTCTCACAAATTTCAAAACTCATGATTTTTCCTTAAAATACATAAAAATAAAACAAAAATTTAGCAAAAACTTTTAAAATAACTCTTAATTAAAAGCAGATTTAAGTAAGATTTTGATAAAATACACGCTTATTATTTTGTTTTTTATTTTAAGTTAAGGAAAGAATATGAAAAGAACATATCAACCACACAAAACTCCTAAAAAAAGAACTCATGGCTTCCGCGTGCGTATGAAAAGCAAAAATGGTCGTAAGGTGATCAATGCTAGACGCGCTAAAGGTAGAAAAAGATTAGCGGTATAAAAGATTTTCTAAGTATTAACGACTTAGGAGAGTTTGCAACAATTTATAAAGAAGGTAAAAAGTGGCACTGTGAAGGTGTAATCATCTTTTATACTTTAAGTAAAGAAAAAAAATTTGCTGTTGTTGCTAGTAAAAAAGTTGGAAAAGCTGTCGTTAGAAATAGAGCCAAAAGGCTCTTAAGATCAGCTTTTTTTCAGGTTAAAAATCAAGTCGAAAACGGGAAATACATACTTGTAGCTAAGACAAGTATTACTAAAATTCCTTTTTTAAAATTAGAAAAAAACTTGAAATGGGGTTTGAAAAAAATAGGATGTATAAAATAGCTTGTTTAAAACTTATTAGATTTTACCAGCTCTTTATCAGCCCTTTTAAGCCACAATGCTGCAGGTATTATCCAAGTTGTTCTGAATATGCCTTATGGCAATTTAAAAAAAATAATATTTTTAAAGCATTTGGTGCAGTTTTTTTAAGAATTTTAAAATGCAATCCGTTTTTTAAAGGTGGTATTGATTATCCTAAAATACGCAAGAATACTCTAAACTCAGGTGTATGTTTTAAACCTAGTTTTAATGCTTTAAAACAACTCAATTATTTTTATATCCCTTGCAATGATAATCAATTTTTTTTAATTAAGATTATATTTCCAAAGGACAATCCGTGTCAGAAAATTTATCCCAGCAAAAACGCATATTAATTGCCGTTGTATTATCATTTTTATTTTTTGTAGTTTATGATTATTTTTTTATCCCAAAAGCACCACAAAATGAGCAAAATATCACTCATATAGAACAAAACAATTCAGCTCCACAAACTACAACCGCAAATACAAATACACAAGCTCCAAAGACAGAACTTAGTGTTAATCAAAAAGAAGAAATAGCAGTTGTTAAAAGTGAGCATTTTGAAGCACATATTGACTCTTTAGGTAGAATAGCTAAATTTTATCTAAGCGATGAAAAATATAAAGATGAAAATGGTAAAAGCATTAATCTAGTAGATACTTCTTTATCACCTTTGCCACTAGAAATAAGATTTAGTGATGCAAAGATAAATCAAGAGGCATTCAATACAGTATATACAGCTAGTCAAAAAACTATCAATGTAAATGATGAAAATACAACATTAATTCTTACTCAAAATTTAAATGATCTAATAATAACTAAAAAAATCACTTTTCACAAATATGGAAATTATGATTTAGAAGTAAATCTAAGCAAAGATACAGCTTATTTTATCACTCCAGGTTATCGTCCAAATATAGCAGTTGATAGTTATACAGTACATGGAGTTTTAATCTTAGATAAAGATGATAAAATAACAATGTTAGAAGATGGTGATGTAGAAAATGATGAAAGTTTTTCTAATATAACCCTTATGGCAGCTTCAGATCGCTATTATAGTGCTTTCTTTTATAATTTCGAAAAACCTTTAAATGCAGTAGTTACTAAAGATAATCACGAAAATTCTATCGTTTTTGCAAGTGCAACTAACAATTTTAAAGCAACCGGATATATAGGTTCAAAAGAGCATGAAATTTTAAGAAGCATTCATGCAGATTTAGATGATGTGGTAGAATATGGTTGGTTTACTTTTATAGCTAAACCTATGTTTGAATTTTTAAATTTCTTACATGGTTATTTGGGTAATTGGGGTTGGGCTATCGTAGTGATGACTTTAATTGTGCGTATTATTCTTTTCCCACTTACTTACAAATCAATGATTTCTATGAATAAACTCAAAGATTTAGCACCAAAAATGAAAGAAATTAGAGAACGCTACAAAGGTGATCCACAAAAAATGAATTTACATATGATGGAACTTTATAAAAAACATGGTGCAAACCCAATGAGCGGATGTTTACCTATACTCATTCAAATTCCAATTTTCTTTGCAATTTATAGAGTTTTACTAAATGCCATAGAACTTAAAGCTGCACCTTGGGCTTTTTGGATTACAGATTTATCTGTGATGGATCCATGGTTTATTTTACCTATATTTATGGGTCTAACTATGTTTATCCAGCAACTTATTACACCAATGGCTATACAAGATCCTATGCAAGAAAAGATTATGAAATTCTTACCATTAATTTTTACTTTCTTTTTCTTAACATTCCCAGCAGGTTTAACTTTGTATTGGTGTGTAAATAATATATGCTCACTTATTCAACAAGTAATTGTTAATAAGCTTTTCAAAAACCACAAAAAAGAGGAAATAGCTAAACATGAACATAGAAGCTAAAGACTTACAAACTGCACTCATAGAAGCCTCAAAACAACTTGAGTGCTCTGTGATTGACTTAGAATATGAAGTTATTCAACATGCTAAAGCAGGATTTTTTGGCCTTTTTAAAAAAAATGCGATAATCTGTATTAAAGGACATAAAAAAACTCAAAAAGTCCATAATGAAAAACCTAAAAAAAATCAAAATGAAAAATTTAACAAATATTCTCAAAAAAATTTTGAAAAAAATGAATATAAAAAAGAATATAAAGAAAATTTTCAAAAACCAATTGAAAATATTGCTCAACCTAAAGAACATTATAAAGTAAAAAATGATGCTATTTTTGATTCTTTCCATAAGGAGTCTTCAGAAGAAAAAAACATTGTTTCTTATATAGATGAGATAAAAATTTCACTAGAAAATTTACTAGCAACTTTTGATTTTGATATTAAAGTTGTGCAAGTTAGTGTTTGGGATGAAACCTGTGTTTTAATTAAACTTGATGGAGAAGATGCAGCCTTACTTATAGGCAAAGAAGCTCACAGATATAAAGCTTTTTCATATTTACTTTATAATTGGCTTAACGCTAAATATAAAATTCAACCAAGACTAGAAATAGCGCAATTTTTGGAAAACCAAACCCAAGCTATTGATAGTTATTTAAAAATTCTCATAGAAAAAGTAGAGAACACTGGAAGAGTTCAAACAAAACCACTAGATGGAATTTGGCTAAAACTTGCTTTAGAAAAATTAAGAGAACGCTTTCCTGATAAGTATGTAGCTATCAAACAAAATGACGATCAAAGATATATCGTTGTGAATGATTTTTTGAAGAAAAATGAATGAATGACACGATAGCTGCTATTGCTACAGCTCACGGAGTGGGCTCTATAAGCATCATTAGAGTAAGTGGAAAAAAAGCTTTAGAACTTGCATTAAAAATTACCCACAAAAAAGAACTCACACCACGCTATGCGCACTTATGCAAACTTTATAAAAACAATAATGACTTTTTAGACGAGGCTTTAGTAATTTATTTTAAAGCACCCTACTCTTTTACAGGAGAAGATATTGTAGAATTTCAACTTCATGGCGGTTTTTCTTTGAGTGAAATTTTACTCGATGAGCTTGTTTTAGCAGGCGCGCGCCTTGCTAATCCTGGAGAATTTAGCAAAAGAGCTTGCTTAAATGGCAAAATGGATCTTTTAAAAGCTTTAAGCATACAAGATGCTATCATGTCAAAATCAACAAGTGCTGCAAATATCATAGCAAAAAATATTAAAGGTGATTTAAGTAAATTTTTAAACGCCATTCGAATAGACCTTGTTCAAACTCTTGCTTTTGTAGAAACTAGCATTGACTATGCAGATGATGATTTACCGCAAGATTTACTTGATCAAATCATTGCTATGTGTGAAAAAAATTCAAAACTTTTAAGCGATATAGTAGATATTTCCTTAAGTAAAAAAGGTCTTATAGATGGCTTTAAAGTTACTATTATAGGTAAGCCAAATGCCGGAAAAAGCTCATTGTTAAATTCGCTTTTAGCATTTAATAGAGCCATTGTTTCTGATATTGCAGGCACCACAAGAGATCGTATCGAGGAAAGTTTAAAAATAGGCTCACATTTAATTAAAATCATCGATACAGCAGGTATAAGAAACGCAGATGATGAGATAGAAAAAATCGGAGTTAACTTAAGTTATGAAAGCATTAAAGAAGCAGATATCATTATAGCTGTTTTTGACGGATCTAAAGAATTTGAAGAAGAAGATGAACGTATTTTACAAGCTTTAAAAGATTGTGATAAAAAAATCATTTATGTTTTAAATAAAAGCGATTTGGCTACCAAATTTAAACATGAAATTAGCACTTCTTGTATACGCATTTGCGCCCAAAAAAACACTCAAGCCATTAAGGAAAGTTTAAATGAATACTTAAATACTTTAGATGGCGATGGAATGCTAATTAGCAATACTTTAATACTCAATGCTTGTAAAAATGCTAGTGAAGCTATTTTGCGTGCAAGAGATTTATTAAAGGAAAGTTCTTTAGAACTTTTTGCTTTTGAATTAAATTTAGCCATAGGAGAAATAGCTCAATTTACCAAAAATTTTGAAAGAGATGAAATTTTAGATGCAATGTTTAGTAATTTTTGTTTAGGAAAATAAAAAGGAGATAATTATGGATAAAGATGTTATAAAACAACACAAAATTAGCGATAAGGAATATCAAGAAATTTTAAATATACTAGGTAGAGAACCTAATTTATTAGAACTTGGAGTGATTTCTGCAATGTGGAGTGAACATTGCTCATATAAATCAAGTAAAAAATACCTTAATGGCTTTCCAACTAAAGCTCCTTGGGTAATCCAAGGTCCTGGTGAAAACGCTGGAGTAATAGATATAGGCAAAGGAATGGCTGCTGTATTTAAAGTAGAAAGTCATAATCACCCAAGTTTTATAGAGCCATTTGCAGGTGCAGCTACTGGTGTGGGTGGAATTTTACGCGATGTTTTTACCATGGGCGCTAGAGTTGTTGCAGGTATGAATTCTTTAAAATTTGGTAATATCCATGATGAAAAAATAGGCAAACATCAAAAATATTTAGTTAAGGGTGTAGTAAGTGGAATTTCACACTATGGTAATTGTATGGGTGTTCCTACTATAGGTGGAGAATGTGCTTTTGATGAGTGCTTTAATGGAAATATCTTAGTTAATGCTTTTGCACTTGGAACTTGCAAAATCGAAGATATTTTTTATGCAAAGGCTGAAGGTATAGGAAATCCTGTAATTTATGTAGGCTCAAAAACCGGTCGTGATGGACTTGGTGGAGCTGTAATGGCAAGCGATAGTTTTAATGAATCTAGCAAAAGCTTAAGACCAACTGTTCAAATTGGTGATCCATTTGCTGAAAAATTATTAATGGAAGCTTGTTTGGAACTTTTCAAAACTGATTATATAGTTGGAATTCAAGATATGGGTGCAGCAGGACTTACTTCAAGCTCTTTTGAAATGGCAGGACGCAGTGGTAGCGGGATGAAACTTTACCTTGATAAAACTCCTATGAGAGAAGAAGGTATGACTCCTTATGAGTTAATGCTAAGTGAATCTCAAGAAAGAATGCTAATTTGTGCTAAAAAAGGCTATGAAGAAAAAGTTATTGAGATTTTTAATAAGTGGGGGCTTGATGCAGCCATTATAGGCGAAGTTACAGATACTGGCAAAATGGAATTATTTTGGCATGATGAATTAGTTGGTCTAATCCCTATTGAACCACTAAGCGAAAAAGCACCTATACTTGATAGACCTGTGGCTAAGCCAAAATACTTAGATGAAATAAAAAACTATCAATTTAAACTTAGCATTCCCACTCAAGAAGCCTTTGAAAAACTTCTTGCAAATGAAAATATCAGCAATAAAGCTTATATTTATGAGCAGTTTGACTCAAGCGTACAAACTAACACCTTAAAAAGCGATGGGGCTTTAGGAGCAAATAGTATTAGAATTAAAGAAAATAATTGCTTGCTTTCTATGGCCATTGAGTGCAACTCAAGATTAAACTATGTAAATCCAAAAATCGGTGCAGCAGCAGCCGTTGCAAGCGCAGGAAGAAAAATAGCATGCTCGGGAGCTAGACCTTTGGCAATTAGTGATTGTTTAAACTATGGCAACCCACAAAACCCTGAAGTAATGTGGCAATTTGCCCAAGGCTGTGAAGGTATTAAACTAGCTTGTAAAGAACTCAATACCCCTGTGGTAAGCGGAAATGTTTCTTTATATAATGAAACCGATGGAGTAAGTATTTTTCCAAGTCCAACCATAGCTTGCGTTGGTATTCACGAAAAAGCAGAAAATGTTTTAAAATCATACTTTAGTAAAGAAACGCAAGCTATTTATTTAATAGGAGAAAGTAAAGGTAGTTTTGGTGGATCTTTGATTGCTAAAGTACTAGATCAAAAAGTCGCAGGAGAGCTTGAAGATATAGATTTTAAAGCAGAATTAAAACTATGGGATTTCTTACTAAAAGCAAACGAAGCAAAGTTACTTGATTGTGCTAATAGCATAGGCATAGGTGGTCTTGCTATGACTTTAGCCAAAATGAGCGCAAAGGCGAATTTAGGTGTAAATGTAAAAACAAATTTTGAAAACAGAAGTTTTATTTTTGAAGAAAGTCCAACTAGAGTTGTAATTGGTGTTAAAAATGAAGAAAATTTTATTGAATTTGCAAACAAAATGAAAATTAATTTTGCAAAACTTGGAATTTTAAATGAAAAAGATTTCGTTTTAGATGATATTAAGATATCTTTAGTAAAACTACAAAAAATTTATTTTGATAAATTTAAAGAATATTTAGGATAGAAATGCTTTTTGTTTTATTAGTATTAGCAATTCTTGCATTTTATTGGTATTATAAAACTTGGGGTAAAGATGATCTTTTAGGCTCTTTCAAAAAAGGAGCTAAAAGCTTCTCTCAAGGCTTTAAACAAGGCTATCATGAAGAAAGGATTGATGGCTTTAAAAGGAGATTAAACTATTATGTTATAGCGCTTTTAGCAAAAATAGCAAAAAGTGATGGTAGAGTTAGCGAGAATGAAGCAAACATGATCTCACAAATTCTTGATTATAATGCTAAAGATAAAAAAGAAAGAGATTTTTTAAAACAATGTTTTAATGAACATAAAAACACTTTAAATGATACTTTTGATATAGCCAAAGAGTTTATCAAAGAAGTGCCTTTACCACAACAAGAAAGAATTAATATTTTAAATGTCTTAGTAGCAATGGCTTTGATTGATGGAGAACTTAACAATACCAAAAAAGATGTCTTAAGAGCTATCATTAGAGCTTTTGAACTTGATGTAAATATACTTGAAAAACTTTTAAACTCTATGCAAACACAAAATACAGGTATGAATTTACAAAAGGCTTGTGAAATTTTAGGCTTAAATGAAAATGCAAACTTACAAGAGCTTAAAAAACGCTATAGAGAACTTGCCAAAAAATACCACCCTGATATTTTAAACGCAAACAATAGTGATGAAGAAAAAATCAAAGAAGGTGTTAAAAAATTTCAAGAAATTAATGAATCATATGAATTTTTAAAACAATATATAGAAAGGAAAAATTAATGAAAGCACTAATTAGTGTGAGTGATAAAGAAGGTGTTGTAGAATTTGCTAGCGAACTTACTAAATTAGGTTATGAGCTTTTATCCACCGGAGGTACTTATAAGCTTTTAAAAGAAAATAATTTACAAGTACAAGAAGTTAGTGAATTTACTCAAAGCCCTGAAATGTTTGAAGGGCGTGTTAAAACATTGCACCCAAAAATTCATGGTGGAATTTTATACAAAAGAGAAAATGAAGATCATCAAAAACAAGCCAAAGATTACAACATCGAAAGTATAGACTTGCTTTGTGTGAATTTATATCCTTTCAAAAAAACTACAATTTTAACCCAAGATTTTGATGAGATTGTAGAAAATATCGACATTGGTGGTCCTGCTATGATACGCAGTGGTGCAAAAAACTTTAAAAATGTCATTGTCGTTTGTGATATTTTAGACTATGATAAAATCATACAAGCTTTAAAAGATAATACCTTAGATCTTGATTTTAGAAGAGCATTGATGATCAAAGCTTATGAGCATACAGCAAATTATGATGCTTACATAGCAAATTATATGAATGAGCGTTTTAATGGTGGCTTTGGTGCAAGTAAATTTATCGTAGGTCAAAAAGTGTTTGACACAAGATATGGAGAAAACCCTCATCAAAAAGGTGCTTTATATGAATTTGATGACTTTTTCACACACAATTTTACAACCTTAAAAGGTGAAGCAAGTTTTAACAATCTAACCGATATTAACGCGGCTTTAAATTTAGCAAGTGCTTTTGATAAAGCTCCGGCAGTAGCCATTGTAAAACATGCAAATGCTTGCGGATTTGCCATAAAAGAAAACTTACTCCAAAGCTATATCCATGCTCTTAAATGCGATACCTTAAGTGCTTATGGTGGGGTTGTTGCTATCAATGGAACTTTAGATAAAGAATTAGCGCAAAAAATCAATGAAATTTATATAGAAGTTATTATTGCAGCAAATGTAGACGATGATGCTTTGGAAGTTTTTAAAGATAAAAAGCGTATTAAAATCTTTACACAAAAAGCGCCATTTTTAACTAGAGCTTATGATAAATATGATTTTAAGCACATAGATGGTGGTTTTGTATATCAAGATAGTGATGAAGTTAAAGAAGATGAATTAAAAAATGCGATTTTAAAAAGCGAAAGAAAAGCTAATGAACAAGAATTAAAAGATCTTGAAATAGCTATGAAAATTGCTGCATTTACTAAATCAAACAATGTAGTTTATGTAAAAAATGGAGCTATGGTAGCCATTGGTATGGGTATGACAAGTCGTATCGATGCAGCTAAAGCAGCTATTAATAAAGCCAAGGAAATGGGGCTTGATCTAAATGGTTGTGTTTTAGCAAGCGAAGCTTTCTTTCCATTTAGAGATAGTATAGATGAGGCTAGCAAAATAGGAGTAAAAGCCATCATTGAACCGGGTGGAAGCATAAGAGATGAGGATATCATCCAAGCTGCTAATGAGTATGGTATCGCATTATACTTTAGCGGCATAAGACACTTTTTACACTAATAAAAGGAGTTTTAAATGTTTAAGAGCATAGGTGCAAAAATATCTTTAGCAATGATTTCTACATTGCTAATTAGTTTTATTATCATGCAGATTATCTTACAAAAAGATTCTCAACAAACTACAGATAGAATCAGCCGTGCACATTTAGA
The DNA here is from genome assembly GCF_004357905.1 of Campylobacter lari. Lineage (NCBI taxonomy): Bacteria > Pseudomonadati > Campylobacterota > Epsilonproteobacteria > Campylobacterales > Campylobacteraceae > Campylobacter > Campylobacter lari. Next base: position 147,438 of record NZ_SMTT01000003.1, read on the forward strand.
TACTTTAAGTACTTCTGTTTTTCAAACATTAAGAATGGCAATGAATTTGGGCGATCCTGCTATTATAGAACAAGCTATAAAAGATGCTGGTGAAATAGAAGGTATAAAAGATATTAAAATTTATCCTTCAAAAAGCACAGTTGAGCTCTTTGAAATACAACATTTTACAAAAAGTGATGAGAGTATTATCAACGAGCAATTTAACAAGCCAGAAATTAAAGCCGTTGAAATCAATAACGAACAAGGACATTATCTAAGACTTATACGCCCACTTATCGCCAATAAAGGTTGTCTTGCTTGTCATGCTAATGCTAAAGAAGGTGATGTTTTGGGTGTTATGGATATGTACAATGATTTAAAACATGTAGATGATGATTTGGCAAGTTCAGCTAGAACCTATATTATAATCTTTAGTGTTGCTTTACTTTTTACCGTTTTTGCTGTACTTTATATTTTAAAAATAGTTGTAGGTAATCCTGTTTTAGATCTTTTAAAACATGCCAAAGAACTAGCTAGCGGCGATGGAGATTTACGCGCAAGAATTAATATAAAAAGCACCGATGAAATAGGTAAAGCTTGCACCTACATCAACCAATTTATTGAAAAAATTCAAAATACAGTGATTTCTACTAATAAAAATTCTCAAATGGTAGATAAACAATCTAAACTTTTAAATGCTAATGCACTTGATCTAGCAAATAGAACTAAAGAAGGTCATACAAAAACTGATGAATCTTATCATTTAAGTGAGCAAATTCATACAGAATTACAAGATCTTGCTGAACTTTCAAATAACGCAAATAAAGCCAATACAAAATCTTTTGAAGTTTTAAACACTATGCTTGACTCATTAAATCAAGTAGTAGATAAGGTAAAAGTTGTAGCTGAAAATGAAGATATATTATCTCAAAAAGTAGAAGTTATGGAAAAACAAGCAGAAGAGATTAAAAAAGCTTCTGACATGATGGGAGAAATTGCTGATAAAACCAATCTATTATCTTTAAATGCAGGTATTGAAGCTGCGCGTGCTGGAGAATTTGGTCGTGGCTTTTCAGTTATTGCTGAAGATGTAAGAAATCTTGCTCAAAATTCAGAAGAATTTTTAAAAAATATTGCCATCGTAACCAAACAATTGGTAGATAGTATCAATGAAGTTTCCAAAGAGTTAAAACACAATGCTAACGAAATTAACTCTTTAAATCAAGATGCAAAAGAACTTGTAGAAGGAACCAATGAAGTAAAAGTTTGCAATGAAAATGCAAGAGATTTAGCAAATGCTTGCATGCAAAAAATTTCAAGCACACAAGAAACTTTGCAATCTTTGCTTGATAAAATGCAAGAAACGGTAAAATTAAGTGATAAAAATGAAGAAATTTCAAAAATTTTATTAGATGTTGCTCATGAGTTAAATATAGTTTGTCAAAATTTAGAGGATGAATTAAAACATTTTCATGTATAAATCAAAGGAGTATAAAAATGAAAAAAATAATCACATTAAGTATAGCGAGCTTAGCTATTTTTAGTGGGTGTTCTGTGGCAAATTTAAGTGTTGATGATTTACAAAATAAAGAATTTACTATAAGTTCTTATGAAGCTAATGGAAAAAATCATGAACTTCCTCAAAATACTAAAGCAAGCATTAGTTTTGATAATAAAGATAAAAGAGTTTTTGGTGTATCAGGATGTAATAGATTTTTTGGAAACTATAAAGATCAAGGAAGTAGTATCAAAATAGAAGATAATCTTGCTTCGACAAAAATGCTTTGCGATCAAGAATCTATGAAATTTGAAAACGACTTCTTAAGATATTTTAATGGAGAATTTCAAATTATTAGTGATGATGATGGAATTATTTTAGAAAATAAGAAAATGAAAATTTATTTAAAATAAGCCTCTAGGCTTATTTTAAATGCTCTAATATATTCTCACAAACCATTCTAGGTTCTTTTGCCTTATAAATAGGTCTTCCAACCACGATAAAATCTGACAGATTATCCTTAGCACACTGTATATCAGCTACTCTTTTTTGATCATCTAAATTTTCTTTAAAAGGACGAATTCCAGGAGTTAGTGTAATAAAATTTGTATTTGTATTTTCTTTAATCAATAAGCTCTCATATACCGAACAAACCATACCATCAAGACCGCTTTCATAGCTAATTTTAGAAAATTCCTTAACGGCTTGTTTGATATTTTGTCTATATATACTAAAAAATTCTTGCTCATCAAAACTAGTTAAAGCAGATACAGCAAGCACCAAAGGTCTTTTACTCAAAACACTTAAACGCTCCATAATCATACACATAGCACTTTTACCTGCACTTGCGTGGATATTAAACATATCCACATCAAGTTTAGCAAGCTCTTCGCAAGCATCTGCCATGGTATTTGGTATATCATAAAGCTTTAAATCTAAAAAGATTTTAAAATCATCCACTTTTTTAATCGCCTCTAAAAGCTTTACCCCATCTCTTAAATATGATCTAAGCCCTATTTTAACCCAAAGATCTAAACCTTTTAATTCTTTAGCCAAACTAATACACTCATCATAACTTGACACATCAAAAGCCACACAAAGTTTCATTGCTTTTCCTTGTTAATTTTATCCAACACCCCGTTGATAAATTTAGGAGCATTATCTCCTGCCATTTCTTTTGCAAGCTCTATAGCCTCATTAATGATAATCGCTTTTTGTGTAGAAGTAAATAAAATCTCATAAGTACCCAAACGCAAAATGGCCTTTTCTATACTAGCTACTCCATCTAATTTGTGCTCTTTCAAACACTCATTGATTTTCTCATCAAGCAAAGTAAGTTGCTCATTGATACCATTATATAAATCTAGAGTGAATTTTCTTTGGTCATTGCGAATTTTTTTCTCATCCAAAAATTCATTGATAAAATCTTTATTTTCTTGATTTAACTGTGCTGCATAAAGCAAAGAAACTATACTTTGTCTTACTTGGTGTCTAGTAGCCATTTTAAGCCTTAATTTTTTGGATTAAATTAAGCATTTCAACTACAGTAAGCATAGCTTCAAAACCCTTATTACCTGCTTTACTACCTGCTCTTTCTATGGCTTGCTCTAAAGTATCAGTTGTTAAAACTCCAAAACTTACAGGTATATTGGTTCCAAGCCCTACACTTGCTATACCTTTAGTAGTTTCAGCTGCTACATAATCAAAATGTGGTGTACTTCCACGAATTACTGCTCCAACACAACAAATTCCATCAAATTTTTTACTCTCACAAGCTTGTTTTAATGCAAAAGGAATTTCAAAAGCACCTGGCACTAAGATAAGACTTAAGTTTTCTTCCTTGCCCCCATGTCTTAAAAAAGCATCTTTAGCACCTTCAACTAAACGATCTGTGATGATATGATTAAATCTTGCATTGATAATCGCAATTTTCTCATCACCTTTTAAACTTAAATTTCCCTCTATTATCTTCATAATTTTCCTTTTCTAAATGATTTCTTGAATTTTTAAAAGCGTATTTACGCAGTTTTTAAGTCTTGAAAGATCAAGCATATTTGGTCCATCACATAAAGCTTTGCAAGGATCAATGTGCGTTTCAAAGAAAAATCCATCTACACCAACACTAGCAGCAGCTCTTGCTAATGGCTCTACAAATTCACTTTTGCCTCCACTACTTCCACCGTTTGCTCCTGGCATTTGCACACTATGAGTAGCATCAAAAATAACTGGAGCATATTTTCTCATGATAACCAAACTTCTCATATCTACGACCAAATTTCCATAACCAAAACTCGAACCTCTCTCAGCTACAAAAACTCCATTTTCTTTGGCTATTTCAAAACCTTCTTCATCAATGCCTCTAGTTTGTAAAATTTTAGCTACACTGTATTTAATATCTTCAGGATTTAAAAATTGCCCTTTTTTTACATTTACCTTGGCTTTTGTTTTAGCAGCAGCTACTAATAAATCAGTTTGCCTGCATAAAAAGGCAGGAATTTGTAAAACATCTACAACCTCAGCCGCAACACTCGCTTGAGAACTCTCATGAATATCAGTAAGAATTTGCATGCCAAATTTATCTTTCACTTTTTGCAAAATTTCCAAGCCTTTTTCAAGACCTGGCCCTCTAAAACTATTAATACTAGTTCTATTTGCTTTATCAAAACTTGATTTAAAATAAAAATCAATTCTACCATCTTTTAAAAAGCATTCAAGCTCTTGTGCAACTTTAAAAACAAGTTCTTCATTTTCTATTACACAAGGACCTGTTATTAGTATCATTTTTTTCATTATTTTTCCTTATTTTTTATTATTTTACTTTATTTTTTTCATTTTCTTCAAGCGGAAAAATGCAATTTAAGATAATAGCCGTAATCCCACCTGCTGCAATCCCTGAAGAAAATAAAGTTTTAAACCACATTGGCATAAATTCTAAAATATCAGGATTATTAGAAACTCCAAGCCCTATACCCAAACTCATAGCTATGATGATAATAGAACGACGATTTAAATTTTCCTTAGAAATAATCCTAACTCCCGTTGCAGCTATAGTACCAAACATTACTAAAGTTGCTCCTCCTAAAATAGGTTCTGGAATTTGCAAAGTAATATCAGCCACAATAGGAAACAAACCCAAAATCATCAACATAAAAGCTACAATAAATCCAACATATCGACTTGCAACACCTGTTAAAGCTATAACGCCATTATTTTGCCCAAAACATGAATTTGGAAAAGTATTAAAAAAGGCTGAAACAAAGGAATTAAAACCATTAGCCAAAACCCCGCCTTTTAATCTTTTTGCATAAAGTTCGCCTTTAACTGGCTGATTTGAAACTTCACTAGTAGCACTAATATCGCCGATAGTTTCTAAAGAAGTTACCATAAAAACTAAAATCAAAGGTAAAATAAGATTATAATCAATACTCAAACCATAATGTAAAGGATCGGGTAAAAACACTAAAGGTAAATTTTCATTAAAATTAAAACTAAAATTTTCAAAAGTCATAGCTACTAAAAGTCCTATTATCATAGCTATAAATAAAGAAGAAATTCTTATATAGGCATTATTAAAACGATTTAAAACAATAATACTTAAAATCACAACTCCGGCTAATAATAAATTTTGTAATGAGCCAAACTCACCACTTGCCTTAGCCGCAAATCCACCTCCTGCACTCACAAGGCCAACATTAATCAAACTAAGACCTATAATCATCACAACTATACCTGAAACCAAAGGCGAAATCACTCTTCTAATAAAAGGTAAAATTTGAGAAATAATCATTTCAGTAGTAGAACAAAGCATTAAAGTGCCAAAAATGGCTCCAAGCATTGCTTCTTGCGATAAACCATTATTTTTTAAAACAAGCCCACCTAAAATAATAGGTGCAACAAAATTAAAACTAGTCCCTTGAATAGATAAAAGTCCACTCCCTATAGGACCCCAAGTTTTAATCTGCAAAAGCGAAGCAACGCCTGAAGCAAAAAGCGACATACAAATAATTCTAGCCGTATTAGTATCATCTATCCCAAGTCCTTTGCAAATTAATAAAGCAGGTGTAATCACAGCAACAAACATAGCCATTAAATGCACTAATGCAGCAAAAAATGCCTTAGCAAAAGGTGGTCTATCTTCTAAACCATAAATTAAATCTGTTTTATTTTCCATTTTTCTTTCCTTTTGTTTGCTTACTAACCAAAATAATTCCTCCTAAAATAATGCTAAAAATTCCTATAAAAACCATTAAGCTAGGAAATTCATCTCCTAATAATATGCCCAAAAATAAAGTAAAAACTACATCTATATAGCTAACCCCCGCAACAACTCCTGCCTTTTTTGCTACTCCATAAGCTTTAGTAACATGAATTTGATACATTGCTCCAAAAATTCCCATCAAAACAATAAAAATCCAAGCTTTAAGACTAGGCATAACAAAAGGAGCAATTAAAAAATCAAGCTCTTTTATTTCATAAAAAGAACCTACAATCATAGACATTAAAGGCATCAAAGTACCAATTAAAACAAAAGATAAAGCTATAAATGGCGCTGGGTATGATTTTCTAAGCTCTCTTACGCTAGTTAGCGCCAAGGCTGCACAAAAACCGCTTAAAATTCCTAAAATACTATTTTTTAAATCAAAACCTGAATGCGTAGTGCTATCTGCAAAAGGCTGACAGATTAATAATACTCCTATAAAAGCAATCAAAATCCCAAAACAAGCTTTTAATCCCAAACTTTCTTTAAAAAACAAAAAAGCAATCAAAGCTATAAAAATAGGCGCTGTTTTTTGAAAAGCAAAAGCCCCACCTAATGAAATATTAGAAACATTATAAAAGAAAAGATATAAAGCGATCGTTCCTATAATACCTCTAAAAATAAGCAGTCCAAGATGTCCGCCACTTTTATGAAAATTTAATTTTGAAAGCGCATAAAGCATAAAAGCTGTGCCTATAATATTTCTAAAAAACATAATTTCAATCGATGATAATTCTTCACTAAGAATTTTTGCACAAGCACCTACAAATGCAAATTCTATAGAAGCAATAATCATAAAATATATACCTAAATTCTTTTTAACTATTCTTAACATATAAATTCCATATAAAATTCCTGTTATTTTAGTCTTTTTTGCTTAATTTTAAGGCAATTTTTATATAATCACAAATAAAAATTTAAAAAATGAGTATTAATGCAAAGTATTATTTTAATAGGAAAACCAAATGTTGGCAAATCAAGTCTTTTTAATAGACTTGCAAGAAAGCGCATTGCAATAACTAGTGACATAAGTGGAACTACAAGAGATACTAATAAAATAGAAGTAGAAATTGATGGCAAAAAAGCTTTGTTGATAGATAGCGGCGGGCTTGATGAGAGTAATGAGCTTTTTAAAAATATCAAAGCAAATTCGCTTAAAGCTGCTAAAAATAGTGATATTATCTTTTATATGGTGGATGGAAAATTTTTACCTGATGATGAAGATAAAGCTTTTTTTTATGAAATGAAAAAACTCAACAAACCCATAGCTTTAGTAATCAATAAAGTCGATAACAAAAAAGACGAAGAAAGATCTTGGGAATTTTCTAATTTTGGAGTAAAAGAAGTTTTTAATATCTCTGTAACACATAATATAGGCATTGATGAGCTTTGTATGTGGGCTAGTAAGTTTTTAGATGAAAGTTATTTAAATGCAGATGAAGAAGAAGACTTTGAAAGTTATTTAGAAAATTTTGATGAAAATAGCGGAGATTTTAAGCTAAAAACTATTAATGAAAATCATATTAAAGTGGGAATTATCGGCAGGGTTAATGTAGGAAAATCAAGTCTTTTAAATGCTTTAGTAAAAGAAGAACGTAGCGTGGTAAGCGATATAGCAGGCACTACAATTGATCCTGTTAATGAAAGCATTATGCATAAAGATAAAATCATCGAATTTGTAGATACCGCAGGTATTAGAAAACGCGGGAAAATACAGGGTTTAGAGCGTTATGCACTTAATAGAACTGAATATGCCCTAGCCAATGCTCAAATTGCACTTTTAGTACTTGACGCAGCTGAAGGTTTTAACGAACTTGATGAGCGTATCGCAGGGCTTGCTGCTAAACATTGTTTAGGTGTGATTATCGTACTTAATAAATGGGATAAAAGCGAACTTGATTTTGATAAAACTTTAAAAGAATTAAAATTAGATCGTTTTAAATTCCTAGCTTATGCACCTGTTGTAAGCGTATCAGCTTTAAGTGGAAAAAGAATACATGTGCTTTTGGATAAAATTTTAGAAGTTTTTGCAAATTTCACCCAAAAAATTCCAACAGCAAAATTAAATGCTTTGGTAGAAGAAGCCACAAGAGCCCACCCGCTACCACATGATTATGGTAAATTAGTGAAAATTTATTATGCGGTTCAATACGACTTAGCACCTCCAAAAATAGCTCTAATTATGAATAGACCAAAAGCTTTACATTTTAGTTATAAACGATATTTACAAAATCAAATTAGAAAACAATTTAACTTTGAAGGTGTACCTTTAATTTTAGCTTCAAGAAAAAAAGGTAGCAAAGATGAGCAAGAAAACTAACCTCCTTTTTGTAGGATTTATGGGCTGTGGTAAAACAACTATAGCAAGGGCTTATGCAAAAAAATATGATAAATTCTTTTTAGATACAGATGTTTTAATCAAAGAAAAATTTAATCTTGAAATTAGTGAATTTTTTAAAACATATGGAGAAAAAAAATTTCGCAAAGAAGAAAAAAAACTTGTTTCGTTTTTAACTTATGTGCAAAATTGTTCTATTGCAAGCGGTGGTGGCTTCATAGAACAAAAAAAAATAAAAAATATTGGTACTATCGTTTACTTAAAAGCAAGTTTTGATTATCTCTTGCAAAGACTAAATAAAGAAGAATTGGCCACAAGACCCTTATTTTCAAACACAAACAATGCTAAAATACTATTTGATCAAAGAATCAAAAAATATGAAAAAAAAGCAAATATCATTATAAATATTGAAAACAAAAATATCCAAGAAATAATTAAAGAAATCAAAAAAGAGGTAAAATGAGAATTATTACAGGATTACAGCCAAGTGGGGATTTACATATAGGAAATTATTTTGGCTCTATAAAACAAATGCTAAATATGCAAGAAGAAAATCAAATGTATATGTTTATAGCAAACTATCATGCTATGACTTCAAATTTTAATGGAGAAAAACTTAAACAAAATTCACTCAAAGCTGCGGCAGCTTTTTTAAGTTTAGGAATTGATCCACAAAAAAGCGTATTTTGGTTACAAAGTGATGTAAAAGAAGTAATGGAGCTTTATTGGATTCTTTCTCAATTTACCCCAATGGGACTTTTAGAAAGAGCACATAGCTATAAAGATAAAATTGCCAAAGGTTTAAATGCCAACCATGGGCTTTTTTCTTACCCTGTTTTAATGGCTGCAGATATTTTACTTTTTAATGCTCAAGTAGTTCCTGTAGGTAAAGATCAAATTCAACATGTTGAAATAGCAAGAGATATAGCCTTAAAAGTAAATAACGAATGGGGTGAAATTTTTACCCTACCTCAAGCTAAAGTTAATGATGAAGTTGCAGTAGTACCTGGTACTGATGGAGCCAAAATGAGCAAGTCTTATCAAAACACAATCGATATTTTTAATACACCAAAAGCTATTAAAAAACAAATTTCTTCCATTGTTACAGATAGTACAGCTTTAGAAGATCCAAAAGATTGGCAAAATTGTAATGTATTTAAAATCGCAAAATTGTTTTTAGACAAAACAAAACAAGAAACTTTAAAAAGCCGTTATGAAAAAGGTGGTGAAGGCTATGGGCATTTTAAAATATATTTAAATGAAATCATTAGTGAGTATTTTGCCTCGGCTAAGGAAGAATATGAAAAATTACTAGCTAATCCTTCTAAAATCGATGAGATTTTAGAATTTGGAGCAAGCAAAGCAAAAAAACAAGCCCGAGAAACAATGGAAAAAATTTATGCTAAAATAGGACTATAAAAGGAGTTAGAATGTTAGATTTAAAACTTTTGCAAAATAATTTTGATGAAATTGCGCAAAAACTAAAAGCTAAAAAAGTAGATGAAAATTTACTCAAAGAACTTAGCGACTTATTTATAAATTTAAAAAAAGAAAAAGCACTTTTGGAAGAATTTCAAGCTTTTCAAAATAAATTTAGTAAAGAGCTTGCAACAACACAAGATAAAGAAAGCTTAAAAGTACAACTAAGCCAAAATAAAGAAAAAATCAATACTCAGTCAAAAATCGTTAGCACGCTAGAAGAAAAACTAGAACAAATTGCCCTAGCAATACCAAATATCCCTGATGATTGCGTGCCTTTTGGAGAAGATGAAGATGAAAATGTAGAATTAAAAAAAGTTCTAACACCTCCTAGTTTTGATTTTGAAATCAAAGAACATCATGATTTGGGAGAAAAATTAAACTGGCTTGATTTTACAAGAGGGGTTAAAATCTCACAAAGTCGTTTTTGTGTGCTTAAAAATGAAGGAGCTTTACTAAGTAGAGCCTTGGTAAATTATATGATTGATTTTAATAGAAGTAGAGGTTTTGAGCTAGTCAATGTACCATTTTTAGTAAATAGCGCAACCATGTATGGCACAGGACAGCTTCCTAAATTTAAAGATGATATGTATAAGGTAGAAAATGATGATTTATATCTCATCTCAACTTCTGAAATTCCTGTAACTAATCTTTATTCTAATGAAATTTTAACTCAAGAAGAACTACCCTTAAAAATGACCTGCTATAGTGCTTGTTTTAGACAAGAAGCAGGAAGCGCGGGTAGAGATACAAGAGGTATTATAAGGCAACATCAATTTGAAAAAGTAGAGCTTGTTAGTATATGTAAGCCTGATCAAAGTGAATTGATGTTTGAAGAAATGTTAAATTGCGCCAGTGATTTACTAAGCTCTTTGGGTCTAGCACATAGGCATTTAATGCTTTGCACGGGAGATTTGGGCTTTTCTGCTGCGAAAACAGTAGACTTAGAAGTATGGCTTCCATCGCAAAACAAATACCGTGAAATTAGCTCTGTGTCAAATTGTAAAGATTTTCAAGCAAGACGCGCAAAGATCCGTTTTAAAAACGATAAGGGCAAAAATGAATTAGTTCACACACTTAATGGTTCTTCACTAGCTGTTGGTAGAACCTTGGTAGCTATTATGGAAAATTATCAAGAAAAAGATGGAAATATAAGAATTCCTGATGCATTAAGAAAATACTTTTAAGAGAAAACATGGCCGAAGAAGTAACACTTAAAGAACAAGATAATCAAGAAAAAGCTTTTTCAGAGATTGATGAAAATCCAGGAGTGGAAGAACAAACTATCCCTCCTGGCACAATACCTCCTGAATTAGAGGAAGAAGAAAGTACTTTTCAAAGAGTAGAGGAAGAACCTCAAGCATCACAACCTGAAGAAAAGAAAAAGCTTTTTGATAAAAAATTTCTTATTTTGATTTCAACACTTGGTGCTCTTGCTCTAATTTTATTTATTATTTTAGTTTTACTTCTTGTTTTTAAAGAAGATAAAAAAGTAATCACAAATAATCCAATTTTAGAAGATAATGTTAGTACAAGTATCACAAAGGTGAAACAATCTGCTTTAGATCTTGTAGTACAAAAGGCAAATTTATTATATGAAAAAGGTGATATAGAAAGTGCTTTAGAGCTTTATAATAATATTAATATTTTCAATCAATCTTTATCAAGTTATAATCTTGGTGTAGCTCAAATGAAACAAAAAGATTATATTAGTGCTGTTGAGAATTTCAAACAATCTTTAGAATTAGAAGAACACAAAGTTGCAGCAGCTATTAATATAGCTGTGTGTTATTTTAATCTAGGCGATAAAGAGAAATTTAAATATTATCTTGATTTAGCAAGAGTACATTTACCACAAGATTCTAAATCTTCTTTGTATGATTATTATCTAGGATTAATTAATTACTATCAAGGATTTTATCCAGAGGCTTTACAAATGTTCATGCGTTCAAGTAATATCAACAGCTATCAAGGGGAGTCTTATTACCTTGGGGCAAAAATTTACGCATTATTAAAATCTGATCAAAACGCCATTAATCTTCTGCAAAAGCAACAAGATTATGAAGCAAGCTTACCCTTAGGTTTATTATATGCAAAACTGGGAGAATATAAAAAAGCTAAAGAATATCTTGAAAAAGCATCAAAAATAGAAAATCAAGCCATAAGAAGCAAAATGGCTCTAGCTTTAGTAGAATTAAAAACAGGCCAATTTGACAATGGTGCACAAATTTTAAAAACTTTATATGTAAAAGATAGAGCTATTGGCTCAAAATACTATAACATAAAAACAAGACTAAAAAGAAATTTTTCAAATATTGATATAGCGCAGCAACATTTTGCCAAAAGTTTAATCACAGGAAAACAACAAATTTATGATTTACTTTTTTATTTTTCACCTTATCGCGTTTTTGATATAAAACAAAGCATGGAACTCATCACAAAAGCTGATTTGGGAAATTTCATACAAGGGTATGAGTATGAAAATGAATTGCTTGTTAAAAGCAAAGCTTTATCAGGCGTTAATGTGGAATTATCTCATGCTATCAATCTAGCTTTTAATTTTCATCTAAGAGAAGCAAATCAAGAATTTAAAAATTTAAGTGAAATTTATCATGCTCACGATGTAATTCATTATAATCTTGCTTTAACTTATGCACAACTGCAAGATTATAATAATGCATATAAACATTTTTCAACTGCTTATCATTTAAATCCAAAAAATTATATTGCAGGTATTTTTGCCATATATTGCATGGATTTAGTAAAAAAAGATTATACCAAACTTGCTAATGAACTTTTGGAAAATTTACAAGCAGATAATAATATCGATCAAAATCATAATATCTATAAATATTTACTACATCTAGTTAAAAGTGACTTTACTGCTATGATTCCTTATTTAGACAACCTTTCAAATAGCAAAAATACTCCTTTAGAACTAATGTTTGCTATAGTAGCTGCTAATGGCAATAATCTTGAAATTTTAAGAAATCAAAAAATAAAAGAATTAAAAGATTTGCTCGGTGAGGATATTATTAGCAATATTTTATATTTTAATTCTAAAAACACAAATCTTGATATTAAAGAGTATGCCAAACAAGCACAAATGTATTTTTTAACAACCAAGCTTGATTATAATTCTTTATTTGGTGGAGCTGGTATAGTTAAAGACAGCTATGTGACACTTATGCAAATTACAGGCTTATTAAATCATGTTAGAAATGACATAAAAAAAAGACTTGCTATGAGTAATAAAAATTCCATCGGGCTGATTTTTGCTCTAGCTTATGTTGATATTTTTGCTAAAGAATACCAAGAAGCATATACGCTTTACAATATCTTAATAGATGATTATAAAATCAAAGATGCACAAACTTTATTTTTAGCCGCAGTAGCAGCGATAGGTTCTAATAATCCAAATTCAGCCATAGCTTTACTAGAGCTTGCAAAATTAGAAAATGAAGAAACCTTAGAAGCAAGACTTGCACTAGGACTATTATATCATGAAGTCCAAAATTTAGAACCTGCTATGTTTCAATATGAAAAAGTAGGAAATAATTTTGAAAGTAAATTTTTTACTTTTGATATTAAAAATTAGTATTTTCATAAAATAAGAAAATACTAATTGACCATCAAAAAAAATATAATTATAAATTACAAATTAGATTATTATAAAATATACATGAGATTAAATTTACAAAGTGGCTCCGGATGTAGGATTCGAACCTACGACCAATCGGTTAACAGCCGACTACTCTACCGCTGAGCTAATCCGGAACATCAATAAATAAGAAATGATATTATATAAGAAAAAAACTTTTTTGTCAAGATTTTTTATAAAAAATTACGCTTTTTTGTAAAATTTTACTCCTGCTAAATTTTCTACAACAATTTTTCGTTCTTTAATTAATTTTTCTAATATATCTTTACTATGCTGACTAAATTTGTTTTCTATGTCAAATTCACTTTGTGCTCTAAGCTGCAGCATCTTCAAGAGCTCTTGGATATTAAAATCAATTTTTTCACCTTTGTAATAATGTTTAGCAAGCACAACAGGCACACTAGTGATATACATACTTAATTCTTCCAACTTTTCCAAAGATATACCTTTAACAGGATACGCAGGCGGTCTATCTATAGTGCTAAAATCCACTCTTGATGGTCTTATCTTGTCAAATGCCTCATTTAAAGCCAACATCTCATCTTTGTTATCATTCAATCCCTTGACAATTAAAACTTCCATAACAAGCTCACCCAAAAATTTCTCTCTAAAGGCGATCATTTGTTCTATCATTGTTTCAAGTTTTATTTGCTTTAAAGCCCTATCAACTCTATAAAAAGTTTTTTCCATTGCACTATCAAGACTAAATTTAACTACATCAATATACATTAAAGCATCAAAAATATCCGAATTTAAAACTCCACTACCATTGCTTAGGATTAAGAGTTTTTTATCTTGTTTTATTTTATTTAATTCATAAACTAATTCTTTTAAATGAGGATATAAAGTAGGCTCACCATTTGCAGTTAATGTTAAAAAGTCAAATTGCACATTACCTTTCAATACACTTTGTACTTCATCGATAATATTTTTTATTTTAGGATAAATTAAAGATTTTTCCAAAGGTTTTGCAGCTTGTAATTCACAATAAACGCAGTCAAAATTACATTGTTTTTGATTTGGACTTAAATCAATTCCCAATGAAAGTCCAAATCTTCTTGAACTTATAGGCCCAAAAGTTATTTTACTCACTTTTTAGATTTCTCTTGAACTAGCTTGATAAAATATTTAGCATTATCAACAGGAATATCAGGTAAAATTCCATGTCCGAGATTAAAAATATGCGCACTATCTTGCATAATATTTAAAATTTTATCCACACCCTGTTCAATAGCTTTTTTATCATAGAGTCTGCAAGGCTCCATATTACCCTGCAAAGTATATTTAGCGCCTAGTTTTTCCTTAGCCAACTCTAAAGGGGTACTCCAATCTACTCCAAAGACATCAAAATTTCCATTTATATCATCTAAGAACCCACTTACCCCTTTAGGAAATAAAATCACAGGAATATGCGGATATTTTTCCTTTATAAAATCAGCAATTTCAAGCATATATTTAAAAGAAAACTCAAAAAACATTTCTTTTTCTAAAGCACTTGCCCAACTATCAAATATCTGTATAGCATTAGCACCTGCTCTAATTTGCTCTTGAATATAATACTTTAAAACAAAAGTAAGTTTAGATAAAATTTGATGTAAAAATTCAGGATTTTGATAAACTATTTTTTTACACTTTGCATAATTTTTACTACTACCACCCTCTATCATATAAGTAGCAATAGTCCAAGGACTTCCACAAAAACCAATCAAAGCTTTATCTTGTGTAAGTTTTTCTCTAGTAAATGCTAGTGCATCATAAATATAAGAAAGGTTTTTAATGCTTTTTTCAACATCTAATCTTTCCAATTCTTCTTTTGTTTTAATAGGATTTGAAAATATAGGGCCCTCGCCTTTTTCAAATTTTAAATCCATACCCATTTCTAAAGGTACTACCAAAATATCTGAAAAAATAATAGCTGCATCAACACCCAAAATATCTACTGGTTGTAAGGTAACTTCACTCGCTTTTTTATAATCTTTACAAAGTGATAAAAAATCTCCAGCACTTGCTCTAACCTGCATATATTCAGGTAAATATCTTCCTGCTTGGCGCATCATCCAAACTGGAGTATAAGGGGTTGACTTTTTAAAACATGCATCAATAAAAATCATTTTTATTCCTTATTTTAATGATCACTTTTGTGTAAAAAATAAAGTCCTATACAAAGAGCTAAAATAGAACCTGCAAGATAAGTCATATCCAAAACCGTATTTAGTTGCATTTGTAAAATTCTTTGGAAAAAATTTACAACTAAAACCATAATAATAACTTTTGCAAGTTTATCTTTTAGTTGATCTAAACTGTGCACTTCTAAAACTTTTGACTGTTTAGTTTGTTTAAATTCTTCTATTTCACTAATAAAAAGTTCATAAATTCCAAAAGAAAATATAAATAAAACTAAAGCCATTAAATATAAATCTACAGCCCCTATAATCAAACCAACAATATCCTCATGCAAATCTACCGTAGAATTAGGTAACATAAAATACTCAAATACATATTTTAAAACTTTAATCACATCATAACTTGCAATAAAAAATAAAACAAAAGCTCCTATAAGGCCAAAAATTACAGGCAAAATAGTGACTAAACGGCTCTTAACCAATAAATTCTCAAAAAATCTTTCTAACATTTTTCTCCTTTTTAAACCAATTCTAACCATTTTTGTGCAATACGCACTGCATTTGTAGCAGCTCCTACACGAATTTGATCAGCCACGCACCATAAGTGTAAAATATTTTTATGATTAATATCGCGTCTAATTCTTCCTACATAAGTTTCATTAGTATCGCTTGTAAAAAGTGGCATAGGATATTTTTTATTTTCTACATCATCAATCACAACAACACTTGGTGCTTTAGAAAGTATCTCTCTAACCTTAACAACATCAACATCTTTTTCAAAATGCATAGTAATAGCTTCACTATGACTTCTAAGCACAGGAACTCTTACGCAAGTTGCTGAAATTTCAAGTTTTTTATGCAATATTTTTTGCGTTTCATTTACCATTTTTAATTCTTCTTTAGTGTAGCCATTTTCACTAAAAACATCAATTTGAGGAATTAAATTTAAAGCTAAGGTATATGGAAAAGTTTTTGCCTCAAATTCATCTAATTTAAAAGCAAAAAAACTTTGCATTCCTTGAACTAATTCTTCCATACCTTCTTTACCTGCACCACTTGCTGCTTGATAAGTACTTACATCTACCCTTTTTAGATTAAATACATCATCAAGTGGTTTTAAAACATGCACCATTTGTATAGTAGAGCAATTTGGATTAGCAATAATTCCTGTTTTTTCCCAATCTTTAATATCTTCGCTATTGCATTCAGGAACTACCAAAGGAACATTTTCATCCATTCTAAAATGACTAGTATTATCAATCACTACAGCACCACACTCTACTGCGTATTTTGCATACTCAGCACTTATGTTTCCTCCGGCACTAAAAAAAGCAATATCTACAGGATTTTCTTTAAAAACATTTGGAGTTAATTCTTTTACTTTATAACTTTTTCCTCTAAATTCTACTTCACTACCTGCGCTTTTTGCACTTGCTAATGGTAAAATACTTTCAACCGGGAAATCAAGCTCATCCAAAACATTTAAAAGCTCTTCTCCGACTGCTCCAGTTGCACCTACAATGGCTATTTTTTTCATCATCCATCCTTTTTAAGTAATATTGTATTTTTTCATTTTTTCACTAAAAATTTTCTCACTCATCCCTATAAGCTTAGCTGCTTCTGCAATATCTTGCGAATTTTTTAAAGCTTCTAAAATCAATTCTTTTTCAAGATTTTTAATATCTTTACTTTTTCTACTTTCTAAGAATAAATCTTGAGTGCTAATCTCATCATTTTCACTTAAAATACAAGCTCTTTGTATAATAGAAATCAACTCTCTAATATTACCTGGAAAATCATAAGCTAGCAAAGCATCTTGTGCTTCTTGATTTAAAGTTTTTTCATTAAAATCGTATTCTTTACATGTATCAAGTAATACCTTTTGTGCAATTTGCAAAATTTCTTCTTGACGCTCTCTTAGTGGTGGTATATTAATAGGAATAGTATTAAGCCTATAATATAAATCTTGTCTGAATTCATTATCTGCAATCTTTTTTTCTATATGAGCATTAGTTGCACTAATAATTCTTACATCAATCTTTATACTCTTAGTACTTCCTAATCTTGTAATTTCTTTTTCTTGCAAGGCTCTTAATAATTTTGCTTGAATTTCATAAGGCATTTCACCTATTTCATCTAAAAACAAAGTGCCTTCATTAGCGAGCTCAAACAACCCTATTTTAGTAGTATTAGCATCGGTAAATGCACCTTTTTCAAAACCAAAAAGCTCACTTTCTATCAAATTTGATGGAATTGCTGCCATATTAATAGCCACAAAAGGTTTTTGTGCTCTTTTTGAATTTTTATGCACAAAATTTGCAAAAACTTCTTTACCTACCCCACTTTCTCCAAAAAAAAGCACACTTGCATCTGTCTTAGCAGCCTTAGTAGCCAATTTTAAACAATCTTCCAAAGCTTTAGAAGTGCCATAAAAATCTTGATTTTCTTCTTTTTTAATAGTCTTTTTATTTGTTTTTTTAGAAGTCTTTTCTTGGATTATTTTTGCACGTTTTATCGCAGTTACTAAAGTATTAATATCAAATGGTTTTACTAGAAAATCTTTTACTCCAAGTCTTACTGCTTCTATGGCACGATTTAGTGTTGCATTACCTGTGATAATAATAAAATCATATTTATTCTCACAAGCTTGCACAAATTCAATACCATCCATACCCGGCATATTAATATCTGTAATAATCAAATCAACATCATCATTTAGTTTTTTTAAAGCTTCAGTTGCTGATTTATAAGATTTTATAGCAAATTCTTCATACTCACTCAAAGCAATTTCAAGTGATTTTCTCATATTTATATCATCTTCAACTATAACTAAATTCATTTCAAACCTTAAGCTAAAATACCTTTTTTGGGACCACTTTTACCATGGCATTCTTTATATTTTTTACCGCTACCGCAAGGACAAGGTGAATTTCTAGGTACTTTAGTAATTTGTGCTTCACCGTTTTCATCAACACCACTTTCTGTGGTATTAGCTAAAAACTGCTCATTTTGCTCATGGCTTTTTTCTTCAAAATTTTGTGCTTCTTTTTGAGTAAAAACTACATTAAATAACAATTTTAAACTATCAAATTTAACACGCTCAACAAGCTCCATGAAAAGATTATAACTTTCTTTTTTATATTCTACTAAAGGATCTTTTTGATTATAACTTCTTAAACCTATACCAGTTTTTAAAACATCCATTTGGTATAAATGCTCTCTCCATAGATTATCCAAAATTTGAAGATATAAGATTCTTTCAATTCTTCTAGCTTCCTTATCATCAATAATACTCATTTTATCTTTGTAAGCTTTTTCTAAAATTTCACTTAATTTATTTTCTACTTCAATTACACCTAAATCTTTAAAATCAGCTTCGCTAAGCTCAAGATTACACTCATAACTTACTTTTTGCTTTAAGCTTTCAAAATGCTTAACATCATCTTCAAGTTCTGCATTTAAATAAATTTGGCTTACTAAGTGATTACTATACTCAGCAATATTTTTTAAAATTTTATCTTGCAAGTCAAATTCTTCATCTAATAATTCATTTCTATAATTATAAATAGTCTTTCTTTGTTCATTCGCCACATCATCATATTCAAGCAAGTGTTTTCTGCTTTCAAAATGCAAGCTTTCAACTTTTTTTTGCGCATTCTCAACAGCTCTTGTAACAATACGACTTTCTATATGCTCACCCTCTTCTATACCTAATCTTTCCATGATATTTTTAATGCGATCACCACCAAAAATTCTTAAAAGATTATCCTCTAAACTTAAGTAAAATCTACTTACACCAGGATCACCTTGACGTCCTGCACGACCACGAAGTTGATTATCTATTCTTCTACTTTCATGGCGTTCAGTTCCTATAATATAAAGCCCTCCTAAAGCTCTTATTTCATCATCTATTTTTATATCAACCCCACGACCTGCCATATTAGTAGCTATAGTCACTGCACCTTTTTTACCCGCATCTTGAATAATCAAAGCTTCTTGCTCGTGATTTTTAGCATTAAGCACATGATGAGGAATGCGTTCTTTTACAAGCATATTATGAAATACTTCACTTCTTTCAATACTTGCAGTTCCCACTAAAACTGGCTGACCCTTTGCATTTGCTTTTTTTATCTCTTCAATAACTGCTTTAAATTTTTCTTCTTGAGTTTTATAAATCAAATCATCTTTATCTATTCTTGCAATTGGTATATTTGTAGGTATAGAAACTGCATCTAAATTATAAATTTGAGAAAATTCCGTTGCCTCAGTTTGTGCAGTACCTGTCATGCCTGCTAACTTTTTATACATTCTAAAATAATTTTGGAAAGTAATATCTGCTAAAGTTTGACTTTCTTCCTGAATTTTTACCCCTTCTTTAGCTTCTAATGCTTGGTGTAAGCCATCACTAAAGCGTCTTCCCTCGCTTAATCTTCCCGTAAATTCATCAACAATTACAACTTCTTTATCTCTTAATACATAATGCACATCTTTTTCAAATAAATTATGTGCTTTTAAAGCCTGATCAAGCTGATGGGCCAATATTGCATTATCTAAGCTATATAAATTTTCTACTCCAAATAATTTTTCAGCCTTAGAAATTCCAGCCTCTGTAATCATAATAGTTCTATTTTTCTCATCGACAACAAAATCACCACTTGGCAATTCTTGAAGAGTAGTAGCTGCTTGGCCTTTTTGCATTTGTTTTGCTACTTCATTTGCTTTAACATAGCCGTCTAAAGTTCTATTTGTAGGCCCACTTATAATAAGCGGAGTTCTTGCTTCATCTATTAAAATACTATCTACTTCATCAACTATAACAAAATTATGCTCTCTTTGTACTTTTTCAAGCTTTGAAAATTTCATGTTATCGCGTAAATAATCAAAGCCAAATTCATTATTTGTACCATAAGTTATATCACACTCATAAGCTTTTTTATGTGCCTCATCACTATTTTGTTCTGAAAGTATCACACCTACACTAAAACCTAAAAAATTATAAATAGCACTCATTTGCTCTGCATCTCTTTTAGCCAAATAATCATTTACGGTAACCACATGCACACCCTTACCACTCATAGCATTTAATACAACAGGTAAAGTTGCAACCAAGGTTTTACCTTCCCCAGTTTTCATTTCAGCAATTTTTCCATCATGTAAAACCATACCACCAATTAATTGCACATCAAAATGACGCATATTAAGAGTTCTTTTTCCTACTTCTCTAACTATCGCAAAAACATCATTCAATATTTGGTCTAAAGTTTGTTCTTCTTTTTGAATTTGTGTTTTAAATTCTATAAATACTTGTTTTAATTCATCATCGCTTAAATTTTGGTATTTTGATTCTAAAGCATTAATTTGTGCAACCCTCTTTAAATATTTTTTTACTTCTCGATCATTTTTTGTGCCAAATATTGCTTTAAATACACTAGAAAACATTTTTTTACCTTTAATTACAAAAATATATGCTAGATTATACCTTGAATTTAATTAGAACTATATAAAAAGTTTTGTTTGGATAAATTTTATATAATTTACAAAATTTTTAAAGGATAATTATGAGATATTTTATATTTTTAATGTTATTTGTTTGTAGTATTTTTGCTTTTGATATAAATTTTAAAAATTTTAGTAGTAATTTTGAACAAAAGGTACAAAGCAATAATTCTTCGCTAAATTATAAAGGAAATTTTATCATTACTCAAAATAAAGCCTTTTGGAATTATACTAAACCAAATAAAAAACAAATTTATATCAATCACAAAGAAGTTATTATCATAGAGCCTGAGTTAGAACAAGCTATTTATACTCAATTGCAAAATTTACCAAATCTTCAAGAAATTTTTAAAAATGCAAAATTAATATCTCATGAAAATTATGAAGCAAAATACGAAAATATCACATATAATATCAAACTAAAAAATGATAATCTTAGTAATATTTCTTATAAAGATGAGTTGGGAAACTTAGTTAGTATTTATTTTTATAATCAGAAATTTGATCAAAATATCAACGAAAATATTTTTATACCAAAAATCCCAAGCCATTTTGATATTATTCAATAATCAAAATGGTATTTCATTAAACAAATCTTGCTGTTCTTTACTTGGAGCTAACATTTGCATTTGAGTTTTTTCCATGGTTTTTAAAATCATATCCATAGCCTCTTTACTTGTGTTAGTATCTTGATTAAAACTTTTATTATCATCTTTATCATTGTTGTTTATTTGATCGGTATTTATATCTTTTGATTGAGTATTATTTTGATCCGTATTTTTTGCAACTTTGGAATTATCTTGAATTTCCTTTTGTTTGATAGTTTTTATTATATTGTCATCTTTTTTTTCCAAATCATTTATAAAACGCTTAAATTCTTCCAAGTCAAACTTAGCTACCGAATTAATTTTTAAAATATAAATATTTTTAATTTGAGTTTTATATTTTTTATTACTAAATTTAAGCAAGGTTTCTTTAAAATTATTTTTACCAACTTCTGTAAATAAATCTTCATAAAAATAACTGGATACAATAGTGTTTAAAGCATCTATAATTTTCTTTTGATCTAAATTTTCTCCCTCAAAATCTAAATTCATTTCAATTTTTTTTAAAGTATTATTTCCAACCTTTGAATATAAATCAGTTCTAAAATTTTCTATACTCAAGGAACTAGCATGGATATTAAAAAACATTAAAAGCAAAACTATAATCCATTTCATATTATCTCCTCGTCTTCTTCTAAATCTATAAATTTTTCTTGTAAATAAAATTTTTTCACTTCTTTATCGGTTTTTAAAATTCTTAAAAAATAATCCTCAAAAGGCATTTTATAATTATATATGATTTTTAAATTGCAAGGATTAATGGCCCTTGATAAACATACATATAATTGTCCTTTTTCAAAAATTCCATCAATATCACATATAAGCTTATCTATACTCATACCTTGAGATTTATGGATTGTTATAGCATAAGCTAACTTTATCGGAAACTGAATAAATTTTGCTTTTACTTTTACTTCTAATTTTTCTTCATCATCTAAATCATATTCTTCCAAAATATACTCATAAACCTTTAATCGCAAATTCTCACCATTACTTTTTTCTATTAAAATATATTCTTGCTCATCATCTTTTATAAAATCTAAAATAATTCCTTGTTCTCCATTGTAATAATTTTCCTCTTTATTATTTACACAAAAAATAATCTTAGCGCCTATTTTTAATTTTAACTCCTCTAAAGAATTTAATCCTTTAATCCACTGCTCATAAATTTTATCATCTAAAGTATGATCTAATTTTTCCATTCTTGATTTAAATATTTTTTCTTTACCTTGTAAAAGATTTAATTTTTTAGCATTTATACAATTAGCTTTTTTATTTGTAGCACACAATAGGGTATATTCATCCATATACTCAAGCAAATCTTTTGGATAAAATAACATTTTTTTAAAAAAACTTAGTATTTCTTGATTTACTTTACCAATTCTAAGAAAAAATAAATATTCATAAAATTGTTTATCCAAAGTTCTTTTAGTAATACTAAGCTTTAAATTGACAAATTTTAAATCATTCCAAGCTTGAGAAGAAAAAGCATATAGAGTATTTTGAAATAAAGTGTTTTGATTCTCTTTGTAGTTTATTACAGGTGGAAGTTGAAAAAAATCACCGACTAATAAAATTTTGCCACTAAAGTCACTTCTTGTTAATCTATAATAAATCATTTCCATCAATGAAGCACTCACCATAGAGATTTCATCAATAACCAACAAATCACATTGCTTTAAAATTCTCTTTAATTTTTCTATTTTATCCCTTTGCTTTCTATCTTCATAATATAACTCATCATAATTTTGACATCTTTTAAAGGCAAAAAAACTATGTAAAGTAACTCCACCTATATTAAATGCACTTAATCCAGTAGAACCCAACACAACAACAATTCTACCTTGTTTTCTATATAATTTAACAAGTTCTGTAGTTAAGAATGATTTACCAACTCCAGCAGAACCACTTAGAAATATATTATTATCTTTTAAGAAAAAATATAATTTATTTAACATCATCTTAATATTATATTATAATCTACTAAAACTC